>SLIC01000090.1 GCA_007135845.1 Candidatus Brevefilum sp. | reverse complement strand
TTTTTGGATCAGGAAAGGTGATCTACATCGGGTTTATGGGAGATCAGGATTTTTACAATGCTTTTTCCCGGTGGATAATGGGTTTGGTGGGTTTCACAACGCCTATTGAGGCGCCATTGGGTGTTGAAGTTGTCTCTCGATGGCAGGGTGAGACACAATTGATGTTTATTATGAATCACTCTTCTGAGGATAAGGTTGTCCAGCTTGGGTTTGATGGGCACGATTTGTTAAGTGGAAAAGACTATTCTGGTGAGACAGTACTATCATCCTATCAGGTTTTAATCCTCATTGAATCGTAAAAATCACCGTAGTTATGTTAAAATTGGAAGGACATTAATTTATTAGAGAAAGAAAGTCACATGAATATTCACAAGATTCAGAAAGCCATTGATGAGGGACAAACCATTCTTGGCATTGAATTCGGCTCGACGCGCATCAAAGCCGTGTTGATTGATGAGAACCACCAACCGCTGGCATCTGGCGGGTATGACTGGGAAAACCAGTACGTAGATGGTATGTGGACCTACAACCTGGATGATGTGTGGACCGGTTTGCAAGGGTGTTTTCAGGACCTGAGCAAGGCGGTATCAGAGCAGTACAATACCACGTTGAAGACGGTGGGCGCGCTTGGTTTCAGCGGGATGATGCACGGGTACCTGGCGTTAGACCAGGATGATAACTTGCTGGTCCCCTTTAGAACCTGGCGCAATACCATCACCGGTCAGGCCGCCGCAGAACTGATGGCGCTGTTCCAATTCAGCATTCCCCAACGATGGAGCATTGCTCACCTGTATCAAGCGATATTAAATGAGGAACCTCATGTTAAGGATATTCATTTCCTGACGACATTGGCGGGTTATGTGCATTGGAAACTGACGGGAGAGCGTGTAATGGGTGTCGGGGAAGCATCAGGCATGTTCCCAATTGACAGTCTGGTCAATGATTATGATGCGGATATGCTGGCACAATTCAATGAGTTGATTGCACCCAAGCAGTTTCCCTGGCAGCTGGAAGCTATTTTGCCGAAGGTCCTCGTGGCGGGTAAACCTGCAGGTACCCTGACTGAGGCTGGGGCGAGGCTGCTTGATCCCACCGGAACGTTACAGGCTGGCATTCCGCTGTGTCCCCCCGAAGGTGATGCGGGCACGGGCATGATTGCCACTAACAGCGTCGCTGAACGCACCGGCAACGTATCTGCCGGTACCTCGGTGTTTGCGATGATCGTTCTGGAAAAAGCGCTTTCGAAGGTGTACCCTGAAATTGACATGGTGACCACACCCTCTGGCAAACCGGTAGCGATGGTGCACAGCAATAACTGCACCTCTGATCTGAATGCCTGGGTAGGGCTGTTCCGAGAGTTCTCGGAAATTATGGCATTCGATGTGAGTGAGTCCAAGTTGTTTGAAACGCTGTACCAGCAGGCATTAAAAGGGGATGCTGACGGCGGTGGTATGCTGGCTTACAATACCGTGTCAGGCGAACACATTATCCATCTGGAGGAGGGACGGCCGTTGTTTGTGCGCAAACCCGACAGCCGCTTCACGCTGGCAAACTTTATGCGAACGCACTTGTTTGCAGCATTAGGTGCATTAAGGATTGGTTTGGATATCCTCTTTGAAAAAGAGCAGGTTGAAATAGATCAAATCCTTGGGCATGGCGGATTCTTCAAAACAGCAGTGGTCGGTCAGAAGATGATGGCGGCCGCGATGAAGGTCCCGGTTGCTGTGATGGCAACGGCCGGCGAGGGCGGTGCATGGGGGATGGCCTTGCTGGCGGCTTACATGAGATACAAGACAGCGGGTGAGCTTCTGGAAACATATCTCAATGATAAAGTCTTTGCCGGGGAGCAGGTAACGACGATTGATCCTGACCCGGTAGATGTGGAAGGTTTTGAAGTTTTCATGGAACGTTATAAACGTGGCTTAGACATCGAGCGCTCAGCCGTAGATGGTTTGCAATAAACAGATAGGAGGTTAGGCGAATGAAAACACAACAATTGGGTAACTCTGATTTGAATGTTTCGCGGATTGGCTATGGGGCGATGTATATCGGCGGTTCCTGGGATGATACACCTCTGACGGATCCTGTGCGGGAAAAGGCGTCCCGAATTGTGGGGACTGTGCTTGATGCTGGTATCAATTTTTTCGATCATGCCGATATCTATTGCGAAGGTAAATCTGAAGAAGCCTTTGCAAGTGTATGGAAGAACGCCCCTAATTTACGCCAACAAATTTATCTTCAATCCAAATGCGGCATTCGATTCGAGCCGCCCCATCGCTTTGATTTTTCCTATGAACACATCATGGCTTCGGTAGAAGGAAGCTTGAAACGACTTGAAACGGAATATCTTGATGTGCTGCTGCTTCATCGCCCCGATCCATTGGTTGAGCCGGAGGAAGTGGCGCGTGCATTCGATGAGCTGTATCACTCTGGAAAGGTACGCTGGTTTGGTGTCAGCAACCACACTGCTCCCCAGATTCAATTATTGCAAAACTATCTCAACCAGCCCATTATCACCAATCAGGTGCAGTTCAGCCTTATTAACACGCAATTACTTGACGAGGGTATTGTCTTCAACCAGGATAATCCCCGTACCACCCGTAATGTAGGCACCATTGAGTATTGCCGTTTGCACAATATTACCCTGCAATCCTGGGGACCGCTTGGGCAGGGAAGAATCAGGAGCAATCCCGACCCGAAAGAGAGCCCACGAGTTCACAAAACAATCGCATTTCTTGAAGAAATGGCAGCACAAAAAGGGGTTCGGCCGGAAACAATTCTAATCGCCTGGATACTGCGGCATCCAGCCCTAATTCAGCCATTGCCTGGCACAACCAATCATGAGCGTTTGCTGGCTTGTTGTGAAGCAATCGATCTTCATCTTTCACGAGAAGAGTGGTACAGCTTGTTCCTGGTCGGGCGCGGCGAACCCCTACCATAACGAGGAAATCGAAGAAAATGCACAAAGCCTTGAGAGAAAACTGGGTGTTATTGCCCCTTGAAATCCCAAAAAATGACTTTTTCCGCTGGACAGGTGGATATCTTTTCGCGCCTGGACTCAAGACTGACGTGGTTGGACACACAGCTATAGAGGTGCTGCGATAAAATGTTAGAAGAACTGAAAAAAGCAGTTGTACAAGCTAACCTGCTGCTGCCCAAACATGGACTGGTGACCTTTACCTGGGGTAATGTTTCGGGCATCGATCGCGCAGAGGGGCTGGTGGTTATCAAACCCTCAGGTGTCGTTTATGAGGCACTGACTGCTGAGGATATGGTGGTGGTTGCGTTAGAGACCGGCAAGGTCATTGAAGGCAGGCTGAAACCTTCCTCTGATACACCAACACATCTTGCGCTATATCAAGCCTTTGAGGAGATTGGCGGGATCGTGCACACCCACAGCCGTTGGGCAACAATCTTTGCCCAGGCTGGTCATGGTGTTAAGCCGCTTGGTACAACCCATGCGGATTACTTCTACGGCGAAATTCCCTGTACCCGTAGGATGACACAGGCAGAAATCGATGGGGATTATGAAAAAGAAACCGGTATGGTGATCATTGACACTTTCAAAGACACTGACCCTAATACAATTCCCGCAGTTCTGGTGCACAGTCATGGTCCATTTAGCTGGGGCACTGACCCGATGGATGCCCTCCACAATGCTGTCGTCCTGGAGGAGGTTGCTTACATGAACTACCACACCGAGATGCTTACGCCGGGTATTTCCTCGATGCAGGATGCATTATTGGACAAACACTACTTGCGAAAACATGGCGATACCGCCTATTATGGACAGGAATAAACCTGATAAAAGGAGAAAACATGATCGATCTTAAAACCTATGAAGTTTGGTTTGTTACGGGCAGCCAGCATCTGTACGGTCCAGAAACCCTGGCGCAGGTTGCTGAACACTCACGCGAAATAGCCGAAGCGCTGAACACAACAGAAAAAATCCCGGTGAAGGTGGTCTTTAAACCCGTGTTGACCACCCCCGAAGCGATTCGAGAGTTGTGCCTGGAGGCGAACTCGTCAAAACACTGTGTAGGCCTGATCACGTGGATGCATACCTTCTCTCCGGCAAAAATGTGGATTGCAGGTTTGAGCTTGCTTTCAAAACCCTTTGTACACCTGCATACACAGTACAACCGTGAGATCCCCTGGGCTGAGATTGATATGGATTTTATGAATCTTAACCAAGCTGCACATGGTGATCGGGAGTTTGGTTTTATTGGCACAAGGATGGGATTGAACCGCAAGGTCATTGTTGGACACTGGAAAGATAAAGATGTAATATCCAGCCTGGGCGCCTGGACGAGGGCTGCTTGCGGATGGCATGATTCTCAGTATTGCCGGATTGCCCGCTTTGGCGATAACATGCGCGACGTCGCTGTGACTGAAGGGGATAAAGTTGAGGCCCAAATCCAATTGGGCTACAGCGTATACGGATATGGTATTGGCGACCTTGTTTCCTACCTAGACCAGGTGACCGATGATGAGATTGACCGTCTGATTGCCGAATATCAGGAGCTTTACATCTTTTCTCGCGATCTGAGAAATGACAGCACCCAACAGCAGTCCTTGAGAGAAGGCGCCAGGATAGAATTGGGTATGCGGGGGTTCCTGGAGGATAGCGCATTTTCAGCCTTCACAACCACTTTTGAAGATTTACATGGGTTGGCGCAATTACCCGGTTTAGCGGTGCAGCGATTGATGGCTGATGGCTATGGTTTTGGAGCAGAAGGTGACTGGAAGACCTCAGCCCTGGTGCGGGCAATGAAGGTGATGGGTGCCGGTTTGAAGAAGGGTACCAGTTTTATGGAGGATTACACCTACCACTTCAGCCATTCTGGCAACAAAGTTCTTGGTGCCCACATGTTGGAAATTTGTTCATCGATTGCTGCTGATCAACCCAAAATTGAAATCTTGCCGCTTTCTATTGGTGGGAAAGCCGATCCCGCCCGCTTGATCTTCAACGCTAACCAGGGGCCAGCCATCGCGGCCTCCCTGGTTCAAGTTGGCTCACGCTTCAGGTTGATTGTTAATGAAGTGGATGTGACCCCCACAGAAGCTCCACTGCCAAAGCTGCCGGTGGCGCGGGCTTTCTGGTCACCCCGACCGGACTTAAAAACCGCTGCCGCTGCCTGGATCTATGCTGGCGGAGCGCATCACACCAGTTTTAGCTTTGATGTCACCGCTGAGCATCTGGAGGATTTTGCTGAGATGGCGGGTATTGAGTACTTGCTGATTGAAGAACATACGAACCTGTCTGACTTCAAGAAAGAACTGCGCTGGAATGATCTATACTACCGGTTTGGCACAAATCGATAACCAGCGATGAAGGTTCGCCAATCTGGAATCGGGTTTTTTCAATAATGATCATCAACAGATTTGATTGGTAACTCCAACGTAAAAAAAAGCGGTAGTCCTTTTCAAAAGAACAACCGCTTTTTGTGTCACTTTAATTTTACTTACACGTCTAAGTTGCGAACTTCTTTGGCGTGGGTTTGGATGAACCTGCGGCGGGGAGGGACCTTTGCTCCCATGAGCATATCAAAGGTTCGGTCAGCTTCAGCCGCATCTTCAATGCTGACGCACAGCAAGGTGCGGTTGTCGGGATTCATCGTTGTATCCCACAGCTGATCCGGGTTCATCTCGCCTAAGCCCTTGTAGCGCTGGAGAGAATAGCGACCGCCGTTTGCTGTTATCTTCTTGATCAGCGCCTCGCGTTCGGCTTCGGTATAAACGTAATCCTTTTCTTTACCGTGACTGATCAGGTACAACGGGGGTTGCGCGATGTAAAGATGCCCGCTCTCGATCAGGGGCTGCATATAGCGGAAGAAGAAGGTCAGCAACAGCGTGCGGATATGGGCGCCGTCCACATCGGCATCCGTCATGATTACAATGCGACCATAGCGCAGGCCTTCAAGGTTGAAGTTGTCCCCGATTCCGGTGCCCAGGGCAGAGATCAGGGATTTAACTTCGCGATTGTTAAGGATTTTATCCAGGCGCGCTCGCTCGGTGTTGAGGATCTTACCGCGCAAAGGCAAGATCGCCTGGAAATGGCGGTCACGGCCTTGTTTGGCAGAACCGCCAGCCGAGTCACCCTCGACGATGTACAGTTCAGTACGATTGGGATCACGTTCAGAGCAATCGGCCAGCTTGCCGGGCAGTGTGAGGCTTTCCAGGGCAGATTTGCGGATCACAAGATCGCGCGCTTTGCGGGCAGCATCCCGTGCCCGGGCAGAGGTCAGACATTTTTGGATGATCTTCCGCGCAGCAGTCGAATTCTGCTCCAGGAAACTTGAGTAACCGTCGTTCAAGACTTGTTGGACAAAGGTTTGTACCTCAGTATTCATCAATTTGACCTTGGTCTGGCTTTCAAATTGCGGGTCCGGGTGTTTGATGCTAACAATGGCCGTTAAACCCTCGCGGGTATCCTCACCCGAAAAGTTCTGATCGGCGTCTTTAAGTAAATTATTCTTCCGGGCATAATCGTTAATACACCGGGTGAGCGCCATACGCATTCCGGTCAGGTGAGTACCCCCGTCGATGGTATTGATTGTATTGGCGAAGGCGTATACCGATTCAGAATAAGCATCTGTGTATTGAATGGCGACTTCAATGCCAATGTTATCAATTTCTTTTTCAACATAAACGACATCATGGAGCGTATCACGGTTGCGGTTTAGGTACTTCACAAAGGAGGCGATGCCGCCTTCAAAATAAAAAGTGACCCCTTTATCAGCCCGTTTATCTTCAAACCTGATCGTGACACCGCGAGTGATAAAAGCCATTTCACGGAAACGTTGTGCCAGTTGATCAAACTTAAACGAGACCTCATCAGTAAAAATGGTTGGATCATACTTAAACGTGGTAGCGGTGCCAGTTTGTGAACTTGGGATTTTTCCGACGACTTTGACGAAATCCTGGGGGATACCTTGTTCGTAGCGTTGAAAATGGATTTTGCCATCGCGATAAACTTCTACCTCGCACCACTCAGACAGGGCATTCACAGCGGAGACGCCAACACCATGAAGACCGCCGGAAACTTTATAACTGGAACCGCCAAATTTCCCACCGGCATGCAGGGTGGTCATCACCACTTGTAAAGCAGAGACCTCCCGCTCAGGGTGCAGGTCTACAGGAATACCACGGCCGTTATCGATTACCGTCACGCTTTCGTCTTCGTTGATGATGATCGTAATCTCATCGCATGACCCTGCCAGAGCCTCATCGATTGAGTTGTCAACCACCTCATAGATCAGGTGATGTAGCGCCTTGATATCTGTACCACCAACATACATACCTGGTCGTCGGCGGACGGCCTGTAAACCTTCTAGAATTTGGATATCGTTAGCATTATAAGAAAGCGGTTTTTTGGTCAATATCATTCTCCATTTATAAATAGATCTAACACATTATTGGTTGTTCTGGCTGGACTTAATGCTCTGATTAATGACAGTCTGTGAGAATTTGGTGGCATCAAGAAAATAATGAAAGGATGCCGCAATGATAGCGGTAACGATGAAGGCATGTCCAAAAATCCCAACCATCAGGAACCAATTGTCAACATTGGGTGATCGCCATAGAAAGTTCATTCCTTCTATAATCAAGATTCCTGCCAGCATGAACCAGGCTGTTTTATTCATGGAAAGCCGCACGACCTTTATACTGGTGATCATCGCTGACATCAGGTTTTGTTTGTATAGGAAAATGGCGTGTGGTGTAAAGATAAGCGGCATCATGGCCCAGAAGATGAAGAAGATCGCCAATATCAGGAAAAATTGACTGATAGCGGGGCTGATCAGGGTAGCCAGTGAAATAAAGATGATCAGGGGGAAGGAAAGGATCATCAAGATAAATAACAATAAAACCGGGATCAGAATAATTTGCAATAGTGAATTAAGGAAGGTCTTGAACGTGTTTTCTAAAGGTTGTATGACTTGCTGGGATATTTTTTGTAGGTAAAGGCTTACTAGCAGAAACCCGGTCATTAGAAATAGCAGCCAAAATGCAAAGAATTGGAGATTGTTTTCCAGGCTGATTGTGGGCGGTTGTCCCATAGGGTTTAAGAAGGAAGGCTTTGATGCCATCAAGCTTGGTACCCCAATGGGCAAGGTTCTCAAGGAAATGGCGAGGTTAAGGTTGGCAAGGATATCTCGCAAGACGGCCTGGTAATTTTCAAGAAGGGTGGTAACTTCCACCGATCCAGTAGTAGGCAGGTTTGTGAGACGTTGAATAAAGGGTGCAAAAACACGATCCACACGCCAAGAAGGGCCAAACCATAAGAATAAATCAAGCAGGATTGGAATGAGAATCAAGCCTGGTTTATTTGCGATGGTATTAAATCCTGATAATAACGCCTGAATAATGCTTGGTTTTTTTATCTTGAAATCAGAACTTCTGTTCATACAATTGATAATTTTACCACATAAGTGCACATAAAGCTATAAAAATGAGGTTTTTCCTTCCTCATTGACTGACATTCGCTTCATTTAATACCATGATATTTACTCTTAGGTTACAGTGGTCTCAGTAAAACAGCTGCATGGTAAAATGTTGTAATGCGAACAAGAACCACTTTACCAGATATTGAGCGATTATCCATTGTGACTGCCACTATCATGCTGGCTTTTGCGTTGACACAGCTGGTCTCTTTTCCAATACAAAGTTTTTCATTCTTATTATTTGGGATTTTGATTGATTTGGTGATCGACTTTACCACGGTAGTGATTGTTTTTACAGTTTTCTTGTCCGCTTTTGGTATGGATTGGATC
>SLIC01000133.1 GCA_007135845.1 Candidatus Brevefilum sp. | reverse complement strand
CATTTGTTGGAGCTGTATGGTTTATGTCCCACCTGCAAAGCAGCATAAGGTGGGTTTTTTAATGTCACGTAATGAAAATGTTTTTCAATAAAGGAGTTAATCATGAAAAAACGATCTATTCTATTTGTAACCATCCTGTTTGCCCTGTCGTTGGCACTCAATGCCTGTGCACCAACCACGGCCAGCGAGGAGCCTGACGGACCCGTCCAGGTGACCGTCAGCATCCTGCCCCAGGCATTCTTCGTCGAGAGAATCGCTGGTGACCTGGTGGCCGTCAATGTGATGGTCGGCCCCGGCGATGATGCCCACACCTATGAGCCCAGACCAGACCAGATGATCGCCTTGAGCGAATCTGTGATCTTCTTCAGCATCGGCATCGAATACGAAGACGCCTGGCTGCCGCGCTTTGAGGATACCAACCCCGATATGGAGATCATCGACAGCTCGGAAGGCATTACACGCATCATGGAAACCATCCCCCACACCCATGATCATGAAGACGAACACGGGCACCATCACGACGACCACGACCATCATGACGAGGATGACCACGGCCATCACGACGACCATGACCATCATGACGAGGATGATCACGGGCACCACGATGATCACGACCACCATGATGAGGACGATCACGGCCATCACGACGATCACGACCACCATGACGACGATGATCACGGCCATCACGACGATCACGACCATCATGATGAGGACGATCACGGGCACCACGACGATCACGACCATCATGATGAGGACGATCACGGGCACCACGACGATCACGACCACCATGACGAAGATGATCACGGCCATCACCATCATGATGAATTGGGCCTTGACCCCCACGTTTGGTTGACCCCCGCTAACGGCAAAATCATTGCCACGAACATTTACAACGCACTGGTCGCCGTCAGCCCCGAAAATGAAGCCGTGTTCACCGCCAACTTTGAAGAGCTGGTGGCTGAAATTGAAGCCCTCGATGCTCGCATCACCGATACGCTGTCCGGTCTGACCCGGCGTAACTTTATGGTCTACCATCCAGCCTGGGGCTACTTTGCAGAAGCCTACGGCCTGACACAGCTTCCGATCAAAGTTGGCGGCATGGATCCCAGTGCCAGGGGACTGGCAGCCCTGATCGACCAGGCCCTGGAAGAGGAGATTAGCGTGGTGTTCGTCCAACCGCAATTCAGCGAAGCCAATGCCCGGGCGATTGCCCAGGAAATCGGCGGCGGCGTGGTCAAGGTCGACCCGCTGGCCTTCGACTGGCTGACCAACCTCGAAACCGTGGCAGAAGCCTTCGCCACTGCATTGGGAAATTAAGACAAAAACAGTATAATTGATGGTCATATGGTAAATCCATCAGCCATAAACGCCAGGAAACTGGCAGATACAGAAAATCCACGGTTTCTCATCCCTGGCAGCATCTGGGGATGGGAAACCACCCTCATGGGCGTAAGATGAGCAAAGATCGGCGCATTGTCAACAATGCATCCAAGACAGAAGCAACCGGACTCCTCCAGCACCAGTGGTTGCGGGGTGTTACAATCACCCGCGGGTCGATTTCGGTTACACCGGTCTCACGACGAATGAGCCTGGGGCTGCCTGGATTGCTGCATAAGGATAAAGGTCTGGTTTTCATTCACCAGCGGCCTGCTGCATTGATCATCAAACAGGAAGAAAGCACCCGCACCATCCCCATTTATGACCTGACACACATCATCTTAGTGTCATTGTTTGGGCTGACGGCACTGAGCCTGTATATACTATTACGGTCTAATAGCAGAGCTTAGTTGGTTGAATGTAATCGGTAGAACGGAACTCAAAAGAGTACCAAGTAACTCAAAGAGTGTTACACAAGGAGAAAAACAATGACCGAAATAAAAAATGAAATCTTTCTCGATGCAATCAAATTCCCCACCGAAGGACTGACCTTGATGAGCAAAGTAACGGATGCCGCCTCGCCTAAAGCCGTCTTCGGGGAACCTATCCAGCAGGGTGATACCACCGTGATCACTGCCAGCAGCGTCAACATCGGGCTGGGCTATGGGCTGGGCGGTTTTGTGCTCGACCGCAGCGGCTCAGAACACGAAAAACGCAGCGAGGTCAACGGCGGTGGCGGCGGTGGTGGCGGCAGCTATGCCCGCCCGGTTGCCGTTATCAGCATCAGACCGGATGGAGTCAAGGTTGAACCGATCATCGACATCACTAAAATCTGCCTCGGCTTCTTCAGTATGATGGCAGCTGTCATCGCCACCCTAACAGGGAAAAAGATAGCCAAACACAAGATGAGGAATTTGGCTAAATAGCAGGATCATCTCAATGGCACAAACATCAACTTCCCCCGTTCCAAATAACACACCACTGGTGCAGATCGAGCACCTCTACACCGGGTACAACAACGAGACCGTCCTGTTCGACATCAACCTGACCGTCTGGAAAGATGATTTTGTCGGACTGATCGGACCCAACGGCGGTGGGAAGACCACGCTGCTGAAGACCATTCTCGGCTTGATCCCACCCATCAAGGGCATCGTGCGGGTGATGGGCCAATCACCCCAGCGCGGTCGCAGCCGTATCGGGTATGTGCCCCAGTTTTCTATATACGATGCAGATTTCCCCATCAGCGTTTTGGATGTGGTCAGGATGGGGCGGTTGAGCCCCAAACGGCTGTTCAAACCTTACAATGACCAGGACAATGCTATTGCCCATGAACGTCTGGATTGGGTCGGGATGCTCAAACATAAAAACCGGGCACTGCGGGAACTCTCTGGTGGTCAGCGACAACGGGTCTACATTGCCCGTGCCCTGGCAGCAGAACCAAAACTGCTGCTGCTGGACGAGCCCACCATCAGCGTTGATATCGAAGCCAGCCAACAGATCTATGACCTGCTCAACCAGATCAACCAGCACGGCGTCACCATCCTGCTGGTTTCACATGACCTAAACACCGTCTCCAGCCATGTCAAATCGATCGCCTGCCTCAACCGTGAGATGCACTACCACGGCGAAAAAGAAATCACCGCTGAGATGCTCCAGGCCACTTATGGCTGCCCGGTAGATCTGATTGCCCACGGTATCCCCCACCGGGTGCTGGCTGACCATCAAGAGGATAAGCCATGAGCCTTGTATTAAGCTATGGCTTCATGCGCAACGCGCTTATGGCGGGCCTGCTGGTCAGCCTGGCTTGCGGAATCATCGGCACCCTGGTGGTGCTCAAACGGATGGTGTTTATTTCAGGCGGGGTAGCTCACACCGCCTACGGCGGCGTCGGGCTGGCATTTTTCCTGGGAGTCAACCCGGTACTGGGTGCGATTGCCTTCAGCCTGGGGGCTTCCTTTCTAATGGGCTACGTTCAGCGTCAGACCCGACAGCGGCAGGATACGCTAATCGGGGTGATGTGGGCCATCGGTATGGCAGTCGGCATCATCTTTGCCGACATGACTCCCGGTTACAAAGCCGACCTGATGAGCTACTTATTCGGCAGTATCCTGGCGGTTACCCGCACGGACCTGTGGCTGATGCTGGTGCTGAATATCTTCTTCATCGGCTTTGTGACATTATTCTACAAAGAATTGCAGGCCACTGCCTTCGATGAAACCTTTGCGCGGGTGCGCAACCTACCTGTAGACTTGCTGTACCTGATCCTGGTGACGATGATCGGGTTGGCGGTGGTGATGCTGATGCGGGTGGTGGGCTTGATCATGATCATCGCCCTGCTGACCGTTCCTGCAGCCATCGGGACGCTGTACTTGAAACATATGAATCACATCATGTGGCTGGCAACGGGCCTCAGCCTCGTGTTCACCACCGGTGGGCTGCTGCTGTCATTTTTCTTCAACCTGACCTCTGGTGCCACCATCATCCTCGTGGCAGGGGCAACTTATTTGGTCGCGCTGCTGATCCACAGATATTGCCGCCGCTGCCCGGAATAGCCCCTGGCTGAATTTTAACCGCCCCGCCTGACCCATTAATAACCCCACGCTTTTTTCATGATAGAATCAACCTGATCCTGATTAACACGGGAGGTCAATTTACTCGTTTACAAGGAGGTATGATGAAAAACAAACAATTTGCCTGGTTGAGCTTGATCGTCATCCTGGTGATGGTGCTGAGCGCCTGTGCACGCCCGGCGGAAGTTGAAGAAACCGTCGAACCAACCGTTGTGGAGCAGCCTGCCACGGAAATACCAACTGCCACAGAAGCACCCACCGCGACAGAAGTGCCAACGGTTGAACCAACGGAGGTGGAAGAACCCGAACCACCCGTTGCTGAAGAGGAAGGTGACGATGATGAAGACGAGCGCATGATTGCGCTGATCACCGAAAAGGTCGGGAACTGCCATGCAGTGAACCGTGTCCTCAACAGCACAAAAACCCGTGAAGGATGGTCCACCACCATCGACCGCATGATCGGCTACGGCGCCGATATCAACCCAGAAGAGAAAGAGGAGATCATCAACTGGCTGGTCTCGCGCGATTAGGGAGGGGTGTTTATTTAAACGACAAACGCCTTGGACTGATCCAGGGCGTTTTTAGTAATTATTCAATTTTTGAACTTAGGTGGAAGAACTTAGTCGGGAGAAATTAGTCACTACCAACTACCGACTATCATCTACCATCAATCTTTCCTTGAAACTTGAGCCTTCATCGTCCCCAAAGCGTCGGAGACTCCTGGAGCGAAGCGAAACCCTTGAAAACTCCCGCAGCGAAGCGACTGCGTAGCGCCCTGCCTGCGAAGCGTCCTGAAAGGAAAGGGTACGGAGCAGCGGAGTGGGATCAGCTTTCACCTACTTCCTAACATATCAACTACATTCTTAGCTCTACCCCGCATCATCCAATTGTGACAATAAATAACGAATGCGCTGAACTAGGTCTCCCGGCGTGAGAACCTGCACGCCAGGAACACCTGGCTGAAATTGGCGAATATTATACGTGGCAAGAAAAGCACATTTTTCTCGTAAGGCAGTTGCCAAGATTGGCAAATCCTTCGGATCCGCTGAACCATTAATCGCGATGACATCTTCAGGTGAGGTATTATCAACCACCCGCAGGCAGCGCTGGACGATTAAGGTGAATGCCGGCAAAGCAGCCGGCATTTTCTCGCCAAGATTGTGTTCGACTTCACTGATCACCTGGTTGCTCGTGCACGCATCGATCAGCGTAATTTCTGCCATGCGTAAGATCACCAAACTGGCGCTGTGCGCTGAAGGGGAAGCTGAACCCGCAAACAGTACATCTGCGTCGATAAAGATGCGGGGCTTGGGTTTATGACTCGCCACGCTACTCCCCGTGCGCTGCTTCTCGCTGTTGACGGAGTCCCTCAAGAAGCTGCTCCATGCTCAAGCCCGCATCCAAACGGATTTGCTCAATCTCTCGGGCTAGTTCAGGGACAATTGGCACCATCGGCACCAGCACAAAAATGCCATCCAGGTCAATCAAGCGGAAAACCTGGCCATTCTCGATCTCATATTTTTCCCGCAGCTCAGCGGGCAGTGTGACCACTCCCCGCTCGCGTACCTGTACTGTCAGGGTCATCAGGACCTCCTTTGAAAGGAAACTTATCTGCAGATTTTCTGCATTATCAGTATAGCAGATAAGGTTCGAATTTTCAAGAGGCACTGACACAAGAGGCACTGATTAGTAAAACTTGTTCGGTAGCTCGCAGAAAAAGTGTAAGTGAAAAAGAGCAATATCAGTTTGGATTTCAAGACCTTTGTCGCAGGAGAGAAGGTGCCATCAGAAATAATCTCAAGGTCTTCTGTCCGAATCCGATCTCCAATTTACCTATCAGTCGTCTGCTTCAATCTCAATCGGCACCACGATCCAGCGTTCTCTCCCAACCCAATCCTCCTCCCCGAGGTCGTTCCATAGGCGCAAATCATTGATAGCGGCATCATAGGCACTTGCCAGGTCTGATAGCGTCGCTGACTCGTCTAAATAAATCGCTTGCAGCGGCGGCAGGTCAGGCATGTCCTCACAGTCTAAACACACGACAATATGGTCACCCATTTGAATGGTGCGGAAAGCCAACCCATTTAGGTTCCACAACACATCAATGGTTGTGCTGTAAAGATTGGCAATAGCCGTAAGGGTCTCTTCCGCTTGAATTTGGTGGATTAAGAGCCAAAGTTCTTCACCTCCAAAGGGTGTCTTAAGTGCTGGACCGGGAGTTTGGGTGGGTGTGTAATCCGGTGTGGGAGTACTGGTGGGCTCGGGGATGGCTGTGCGTGTGAAGGTCGCAATTGGCGTCTGTGTGGCTGTTGGGGCTTGTTCAGTCGCCGTCCCCACAATATTGTTGGCTGAGATCCCATCGTCCAACGTGGCTGCTGGCGCCGATCTGAGGTTGGGAATGATCAGGAAAACACCCAGTAAAATTAGGGCCACCAGTAAGACGCCACCAATGATATACACTGGCGGGATCCTTCTGAACGCGTTCTTCCAAAATTTGGTGCCCTTGCGGCAGTTCTTGTTGCGCAAGGCACGTGGAAAGCCGTCTTCCCAGCCATTAACAAAGCCCTCACACTCGGTGTGCTGCCCTACCAGACAATGGACCCGCTGGTGGGCGATCACAATCGGCTGCGGGGGATCTGCGCGGTAACAGGCATTGCAGCTATCCGGGAAGAGGGTGCTTGTTTCAGGATCGTCAATCATCCCCAGGTATGGGCAGATATTGTCCATCAAAATACTCCTGGTAAGTTAGCGATCAAAGTTTGCCAAATCTGTAAAATTAAAGCCTGTTTCATAACTTTTCTTCAACATCCGATTGATAATACCGGTCACAATCTGAAGAGATGCATTTGTTTAAAGGGGGTTAAATATTTAACCTTACCCAAATAAATTTTTATTACCTCACCCAAATTCTTGACCTGGGAGCGCTGCAAGTTCTCGATTGTTCTGCTCCCTGCGGTGATTTTTATCTTTCACGATGCCACAACCAGCAGAACCCCATCGACCAGCGCTGAAAGTACTACATCTTCGAAAACCACCAGTACCGGCAAGGTATCAATAATCAACATCTCGGTATCGCGCTTGATCTCCTCCATTAAACTTATCATCCTTGAAGAGGTGAGTGTCTCAGTTGGTTTAGTTAGCAGATTACCCGTCGTTAACACCATGAGGCAGTCAAATGGTGTTTGAATAAAATCCGTGACTTCATAGCAAGTGTATAGTCAGAACCGAAGAACAAGAAGATCAGACTTACCCGGTTACCAAGATCATACCTGAAATGCACATCTAAGCGGTATAAGTCGGCATTAATCAGTATTGTAACACAGCCCGATTGAACGAAAACCACACCTAGTTGTCAGCAAAAGTGGTCTTGCCTTAAGTTGACTTCAAGCTGGTCACTAGAAAGGATATCAATTCCCGGCTTATTTATTGAAACTGCATTTTAGCACATGGGAGGCGGTACTCTTCGGTAACCGACTACATGGCTTTTTAAAGATATTAGGCAATGCCATCATATTGCCTAAACTCTTGATTGATGCCCAATCGTATATCAAGTAGCCGTCGTGTAACCCGATCCGGGATCAGAAGCTAAATAGGGATCGACCAGTCTTTCACAAGGTTGATTCTTGGTGTGGTTTCTTAATTCAAATTTGAACTGATGATAGTTGATAACTAATCATTCTTCGTGCAGTTTTCATGATTCGTCGTTGCTGAGTTTTACAGGCACTGCTGGCACTGCATCTCTTGCGTTTCAGGTTGTTTTCTGTTGATAAGAGATATATGTCAGATCGAAAAGAATAGGCTCAAGATGAATGATTAATTCCTTTCAGTTCTCACCTTTCAACTTCCAGCGCTAACGGCACGACCACCCAACGTTCGCCCTCGATCCAGTCAGCGTTGCTTAACTCGTTCCACATGCGTAAGTCTTCTTCAATAGCTTCGAATTCGGCAGCCAAAGCGTTAATGGAGAGACCCATCTCAAGGTAGTACGGCTCTAGCGGCGGCGTTTCAGGCATGATAGTACACCCCATACAAACAACAATGTGGTCACCCACCTGAATGGTACGAAAAGCTAACCCATTAAGGTTCCACAGAACATCAACAGTTGTGCCATAAAGATTGGCAATAGCCGTAAGGGTCTCTTGTGCTTGGATTTCGTGGACTAAAAGTTGAAAATTCGGGTCACCAAACGGTGTTCTAAGTGCAGGGCCTGGGGTTTGGGTGGGGGTTAAGTACTGTGTGGGAGTGTTTGTGGGCTCAGTCGTTGGTGAACTGGTCATCGTTGCAGAAGAAGTTGTGGAAGGCGTTAGCACTACTGCCAAGGCAAGTTGCGTTTCTGTTGACAAGTTGTCTTCCACAGATATCTCATCTTGAGGAGAAAAAAGGTTAGTCAAACCCAGGTTTGTTCTGGCCATGTATACGCCCCATATCAGGAGTAAAGTTATTAAACCTATCCCAATCAAACCAAACGCCGAAAGGCTGATCTTTGATATCCAAAGATTTATCCTTTTCTTTCTGCATCGTTTGTTGCGCAGTGAATGCGGAAAACCCTTTGGCCAACCAGTAGAATAACCTTCACAATCAATATACTGGTCTGCCAAACAATAATTGTGTTGGTGTTGGATCGCAATTACTCTAGGTGGATCAACCCTATAACAAGCATTGCAATTATCAAAGACAACGGCCCTTTTGTGGGGGTCATCAATTATCCCTAGATATGGACAGATTTTTTGCAACAAAACCTACCTTCCGAGGCCACAATTATTAATTTTTGTCTGTAAAATCCCTTAATTCGGCACTCTATTATTTTACATCTTCTTCGAAACAATTGCGCTAGAATCGATAACATTTGCCACAGCTATATACCAGTGGGTGAATTTCTGACTATCAACTACAATCGGTGAAAGGACTAATACATGAGTGACATTCAGAACT
>SLIC01000081.1 GCA_007135845.1 Candidatus Brevefilum sp. | reverse complement strand
CCCATGATCACTGGTAAAATTTTAATCTTCGATGTATACTTTTATAGACAAAATACATCTCAATGCCTACAGGAGAGGTGCTCAACCGATGAAAGTTCATGTCAAACAATCCCAACTTGCACATAGTGTTAGCATGGTTTCGAGAGCGGTCTCACCGCGCAGTACGCTGCCTGTCCTCTCGAATATTCTCATTAAAACAGATAAGGGTCGTTTACGCCTGTCTGCAACCAACCTGGAACTGGGCATCACCTGCTGGATCGGCGCCCGCATCGAAGGCGAGGGTGCCATCACCGTTCCTTCGCGCACTTTCACCGATTTGGTGAGTGCTTTACCCAGCGAACAAGTTGTCATAACTCTCGACAACAGCACACAAACCTTAAATGTTCAGTGCGGCACCTCTGAAACCAACATCAAAGGGATTGATGCAGAGGAATTCCCCCCCATCCCTGAACCCAATCTCGAAGAAGGTGTGCCTTTAAATATCACCAATTTTAAAGAAATGGTACAGCAGGTGGCGTTTGCTGCATCCACGGATGAAGCCCGACCGGTGCTCACCGGTATTCTGCTCAAGCTGGACAAGGATAAGATCAACATGGCTGCCACGGACGGGTTCCGTATCTCCATCAGGGAAGACGCGATCCCGACGCCCGTATCCCGCCCCATTGAGGCCATTATCCCCGCCCGCGCACTGATTGAGCTGTCCCGTATCATCAGCAGCACAAGCGAAGAATCATTAATTATGACCTTCCCTCCTGAACGGGGGCAGGTGATCTTTCACATGAACAACCTGGAACTGGCCTCACAACTGATTGAGGGCACCTTCCCGGATTACCGCGCCATCATACCCCCCAGTTTTAAAACACATACCTTGCTTTCAACCAGCGGCTTGTTAAAAGCTTGTAAGCAAGCTGAAATTATTGCCCGGGATGGCACCAACGTTGCCCGGCTTAACATCATTCCAGAATCAGGCGAAGCCAGCCCTGGCACCCTGGAAATTTCTGCCCAATCCGAGCAAACCGGCAGCTCGGAAGTGTTTGTGGATGCTTCAGTCGACGGCGTACCCCTGCTGGTAGCTTTTAACGTGCGCTTTTTACGAGAAGTGCTGGAAGTGATCAAGTCAGACAATGTCTGGCTGGAGACCAATGCCGCCAATACCCCCGGTTTGATACGTCCTCAAAGCGATGATCGCTTTAAACACATCATCATGCCAATGCATATCAGCTAGAAGACTTTATTCAATTGTTCCCAAAGAGCGCCGTTCTCAATGGCGCTTTTTTGTTGTTTCCCTTTTCTTCAATATCAATTAGAATAAATAAAAACCGATATTAGCCATAAAGCAAACTTATTATGACTCTCCCTCTCAGTGCAACCGACCGCCTGTTGAGCATCTACCTGATGCTCTCCCAGTACCCAATTTTATCAAGCCAAATCCGCGACCTGATGCGCCAGGAGCTTTTCAAACGTGGTTTCATCGATCCTGTGACGTTCGAAGAGGAAGTCATTCAAAAAGCGATCAAATCACAGGAGCGTGAAGGTCTCCAGGAGCCGCAACTCGAGGAACCCGCTGAAATTTGGGAGCAGCGCAAAGTCATCATCCGAGATCAGCTAACAGATTTTCACTTCAGCCATCACCTGAGTTTTGAACTCATTGAAGATTTGATTGAAGCAGTGCTCAACGAGCGGGGAATCACCAGTCATGAAACACTGTTTTCATTCAATCCTGAGGTAGCACCTCAAGACCAATTGTTCACCCAGGGTATGATGATCGAAAAAATGCACCCAGATGAGCGAAAACACCTCGAACATCGGCTGAGAGAGATCAAAGTGGTCTTGATCCGCAACATGATCAGCGATCAATTGCGCTATATCAACATCGCCCGTGATTGGTTTACGATATCAGATTTAGCTGAAGTTCGCCTTCATAAAATCGGACATGGGCGCATTGGGGGTAAGGCGGCTGGCATGCTTCTGGCTGCCCGGATTCTCAAGGAGAATTCTCGCAGCGAAATTCGCGAGAATTTACGAACACCCGAATCTTATTATTTAGGTTCAGACTTACTTTACACCTTCATCTCGGTCAACAACCTGCATCACTGGAACGATCAAAAGTATAAGCCTGAGGAAGAAATGCGCCAGGATTATCCCAAAATCCTCGAAGATTACGGGCGCAGTGAGTTTCCACCCGGAATCATCGACCGTCTTAAAACCCTTCTAATGACGGTTGAGCAAAAACCGCTGATTGTAAGATCCTCCAGCTTGCTTGAGGACAATTTCGGCACCGCTTTTGCTGGAAAATATGACAGTATTTTCTGCCCAAACCAGGGACATTTAGAGGAGAATTTAACCGCTCTCACCCGCGCCATCGCCAGGATTTACGCCTCTACGCTGAATCCAACCGCGTTGCTGTACCGGCGCAGCCGGGGCCTGCAGGACTATGATGAACGCATGGCTGTCTTGATCCAGGTTGTTGAAGGCAACCATTACGGGGATTACTACCTGCCAGATGCAGCCGGTGTGGCATTCAGTCACAATCAGTATCGCTGGTCACCTCAAATCCGCCCTGAGGATGGTTTTGTTCGAATGGTATGGGGCTTAGGCACCCGCGCCGTAGATCGTGTCGGCAACGACTATCCTCGTTTGGTCGCCCTCAGCCACCCAACACTGCGTCCCTCAAGCACCGTGAGTTCAATCCGCCGCTATTCACAACAATATGTTGACCTGATTGACCTGAAGGACAACCTGATGAAGACCCTCCCCATCCACGATGTGCTCAAAGGGGATTATCCACCCTTGCGCTATTTGGCACAGGTGGATCAGGAAGGTTATTTCCGCTCGTTACATTCACGGCTGGTGGATTCAGACCCATCCCGACTGATCCTGACCTTTGAAGATTTACTCCGCAGAACGCCGTTTCCAGAGCGCATGCGCTATATGTTGAACATGTTGGAAAACGAGTATAAATCCCCTGTCGACATCGAATTTACCATCGACATTGTTAATAAAAATGAAAAGCCTGAAATAAAGCTCTCACTGATCCAATGCCGCCCCTTGAGCTATATGCGCGAGGAAAGCCTGGTAGAAGTGCCCAAAAATATTAACCCGGAAAACATCGTCTTTTCATCCAGTATCATGGTTGCTGGCGGGTGGCTTGACGACGTTAATTTTGTGCTGTATGTACCCCCAGAGAGCTATTTTAATATCCCGACCCAAGCTGAGAGAAACAAGCTTGAACGTGCAATCGGCCGGTTGAACAACGTGCTGGAAGGTCAAAACTTTATCTGTGTTGGACCTGGGCGTTGGGGCACCTCCAACCCTGACCTGGGGGTGCATGTAGACTATGCAGATATCTTCAATTGCAAGGCCCTGGTGGAGCTTTCTGGGGAAGGGATTGGTCCTGCGCCGGAACCCTCGCTTGGCACCCATTTCTTCCAGGATTTACTTGAAGGAGAAATATTCCCATTAGCAACCTATATTGGCACGGATGATTTTAATCGCACCTTCTTTTACGAGACTCCCAATCGCCTTTCTGAATGGATTGAGGCCGAGCCAGCCCTATTCAAAACCTTACGGTTGATCAAGGTCAGTGACTATAAAGAATTCCATCACCTTGAAATTGTTATGAATGGTTTTGAAGGCCGAGCCCTGGCCTTCCTGAGCGAGTCACCGCGCGGCCGTGACGGCCGCTTGCAGTAAACGGCTTGCTCTTAAACCAACATAAATACAAGCGCCCATAATCAGCACAACCAACCATTCACGAGAAAGGGATAAACGCCTGGAAAGCGTTCAAACGATACCAGGTGCGATCCAAGCCTAAAACAAGCCCCGCCCCCCGGTCTGCAATCCAGCGAGCCAACTCATAACCCAGCAAAAGCCCCAAATCGCTCAACTGTGAATCAACCAGCTCCACACTGTAGACAAAACGGATTTGCTCAAGGTTTTCGTGATCAATTGGAGGCGGGAAACGAGCCATCACATCTGCCATAAGCTGCGCGCCTACTGGTTCCCTGACGGCCCATTCCGTCACCACAATGGGCGGCTGGTGCTTGGGCTGGTATCGTAACGCAAAGAGCGGCTGGAGACATTTGGCAGCCAACTCGACGGCAAGGCAATCTACAGTCGGTTGGATCAACGCCGGGTCCAGACCGTACTGATCACAAAGCGTATTGAAATTTGAGGTCGTTATGGCTGATAACACCTCATCCTCGCTGAAACGCCCCAAATGAATTTTTGTGAAGACCATGATCCAGTACGACATCCAAACACCACTACCTTTTTGATAAAGCCAGTTGTTCATTTGGAAAAACTGACAGCTGATTGTGATTGTTTCACGTGAAACATAACCACTATACTATAAAACACATCGCTATTTAACTTTTCACAACACCTATGCTCCTATCCGTTACCCCGTAAGAGAAAACAAAATTAACGAATGTTTCACGTGAAACATCCTATGGTAAGATTTGAGTAATCTCACACCTGAGGAGATCGCTTGATGATCGAAATTAATGGCGCCCAGGGTGAAGGCGGCGGCCAGATTCTGCGCACCAGCCTGACCCTTTCTGCGCTCACCAAGACCCCTGTGCACATCCACCACATCCGGGCAAATCGCCGTCAGCCCGGCCTACGCCCACAGCACCTGGCCGCAGTCAATGCCATCGCCAAGCTGACCAACGCGAAAGTCACAGGCGCCCACCTCAACAGTGGAGCGTTAACCCTGGTCCCCACCACGCTGCGTTCCGGCCGCTACCGCTTTGACATCTCAACGGCCGGTGCGCTGTCCCTCGTCCTCCAGACTATCTTCCTCCCCCTCAGTGTGGGCGGCGGCACATCAGAAGTGACGCTCACCGGCGGAACACATGTCCCCTGGAGCCCAATTTTCCATTACCTTGAAGCGTGTTGGCTGCCGGTAGTGCATGCCCTTGGCTTTCGAGGTGCCCTGACCCTGCAAAATGCGGGGTTTTATCCGCAGGGCGGCGGTGTAGTGATCGCAAAGATACTGCCTGCACAGGATTTAAAACCCCTCTCGTATGTGACTCGTGGAGCCCTCACCCGCATACGCGGCTTATCAGGTGTGGCTAACCTTGATGAATCCATAGCAAAACGCCAAAAACACCAAGCGCTCAAGCGCCTTTATCCATTTTGCAAGGATGTTAAGACAAAAACACTGGATTTACCTGCGCCAGGCAAGGGCACGTTCATCCAGTTAACGGCTGAGTTTTCACAAGCTGGGTGTGCCTGTTACAGTGCCCTAGGCGCGCCTGGCAAACCGGCTGAACGTGTAGCAGATGAAGCCGTGGATGGCTTGCTGGCTTTCCTTGAAACGGACGGCTGTGTGGATCAATACCTGGCAGACCAGCTCTTGTTGCCGCTGTCGATGATCAACGGCACATCCCATTTTCGCACCAGCACAGTCACCCAGCACCTCCTGACCAATGCCCTTGTCATCAAGCAATTTCTGCCCATTGACATTGAAATTGAAGGTGCCCTGAACGAATCTGGCATGGTTCATGTTTCAGGTATAAACATTCACTAATACCATGCCAATAAGAGGCTATTTGCTTATGTTTACGATTCAGGAGGATCGCCACAGTGATCAGTTACGGTAAACTTTCCACGGCATTTTATGACCTGGACAAGCCCCACCCTCCTCCGGATGCGCTTTCTTTTTATGTCCAGCAGGCGCAAACGGACGCCGGCCCAATTCTTGAGCCAATGTGCGGTTCAGGCCGCTTCCTCATCCCGATGATGCTGGCAGGTTTCGAGATAACCGGTATGGATGCCTCGTTTGCGATGCTGTCAGCCTGCCGGCAGCGAGCTGCTTCATTGGGTTTAGCACCCAATTTGTTTCAGCAATACATCCACCATATGGCGCTCCCTGATGCTTTCCGGTTTGCCATGATCCCAGCAGGCTCCATCTGTCTGCTGACCGATCTTGCTGAGGTCAGGCAAGCCCTAAGTCAAATTCTTCATGCCCTGGCACCAGGTGCGACCTTCGTTGTTGAAATTGAACAATGGCTTGAACCCCAGGAAGAATCTGCGGCGAGTCCTGAGCGCTCAGTTTATCTTCAGGATGGATCGAAAATCGTAATGCATTCTTCAGGAAAAATGGATGCTTTAGAACCAGTCTATCAAGGGATCAATCGCTATGATTTAATCCGGGATGACCGGGTGATCGAAACTGAATGGGAGCAATTCAACCTGCGATATTACCAACCAGAAACCTTTAGTGAACTGCTCAGTCAAGCAGGCTTTCGCAATATCCAATACCACAGTGCCTATGATCTCCTGCAGCCAGAAGAGCAGAGCGAGAGCCTGGTGTTCATCTGTTCCCGGACATAATTGCACCTGATGTCATTTTCCAATTCAAGCATGCCCCCGTATGGACAGCAACAGGTACAGCTATCCAACCCTCAACAGAGTCCTTATCTCCCTGCTTCATGGATTTGCTGTATTTATATGATAATATTCTAATTAATTTGCACGTACGGGGTGTTCTCTTAGCCAGGACGTGCGATCAATTCCTTGGCCGCTGGCAGGGGCCGGTTGTCAAGAATTTCAAATTGATAGCCGTAAGAAGTCAACAGCTTAAGTGTAAGATCATGTACATCACGACCGTGAGTGTCTAAAAAGATGGTCGGACGGTGCTCTTCTATCAGCATTATCGCACCTTGCAGTGCGTCATATTCGGCGCCTTCCACATCCACTTTCATTACATCTGCCGGCAAAATGTCTCCGGTCGCAACCAAATCGTCCAAACGCAACAGTGGAACTTTAACGCTTCCGGTTTCAGAAAGATGACCGGTAGCGATGCTGACGCCCAGGTCAAAATAAGCCTCGCCGCTTTGATCTGAAACCGCCGCTTCAAATACTTCGATGTTTTCCATCTGATTGAGTGCCGCATGCCGTCGAATAAATTCAACATTCCTCTTCAATGGCTCAAAGGCGTACACTTTTCCTTTTGACCCCGCCAGGTGGGACGCCAGGATGCTGTAAAACCCCACATTCGCCCCAATATCATAAACCACCATATGGGGCTGGATCACCTGCTCAAATGCCCTTCGCTTATGGATTTCGTAACTTCCTAGCCAGTAACCATGCTCTCCAGACCCGACAATCCACTTCTTGCCGCGCAATTGTCCCTGCAATATAGGCAGAACCATCCCTTTTGGAATCAGGCGCAGCGGCAATCGCACCAAGCGTCCGATAAAACTGCGGTAACTGATCTTTGAAAAATCCATGTGTTAATATCCGTAAATAATCCTCAACCTAACAGCCAGCAGTTAGAAAAAACATGCCAAGATTATACTTGACGTTTGACCATTGTAATACAATCGCTGTGATAAACCTAACTTTAACTCGGCTCTGCCCAGCAGTCACATCGAGGGGTGTTGAAAAACAAATGGTTTAGACTGATCCGCAAGGGGAACAGACAATAATTTATGATTTAATCTAAACTATCTTCAATATTATACAAGGGCGACATATGCGCCGCCCTAACTGGATAAGATTAATAACCCTCTCATCGAATTTGTTTTGTAAATGGGATATAATCACCTTGGTTTACAATATACTGGGAAACCCAAACAAGGGACAGTGGATGCCATTTTTATAAAAACCGTCCCTTTCAGAAAATAGAATTAGTTGATGTAAGTTATGAGTAACAACCTGAACAGTGTGAAGTACCCCCGCCGTGTTTTCATACGCAGTGGGATGACATTCCTGGGTAAAGCCCTTTTGACCCTGATGGCAAATGTCGAGATCCATGGCAAGGAAAGGCTGCCCGAAAAAGGTCCTGTGATCCTGGCTGGCAATCATTCAGCCTCCCTGGAGGCAGTCATGATGGCGGTTTACAACCCTGGCATGGTAGAGTTTATCGGTAATGGCGATATCCCCTTTGACCCAAATTATGCTTTCATCGTCAAAGCCTATGACCTGATTCCCATTAACCGGGGTAACCTGGATCGACAGGGACTCAATAAAGCTTTAAGCATTCTCGAACAGGATGGTATTTTGGGCATTTTCCCGGAAGGCGGTATCTGGGACCCGGCTAAGATGCAGGCACAGATTGGCGCCGCCTGGCTGAGTTACCGCGGCCAGGCACCCATCCTTCCCGTCGGCTTTGGTGGTATCCATGACGGCTTACCAAAAGCCCTGCGATTCAAACGCCCTAAACTGGTCATGAATGTTGGTGAACTTATCCCGCCAGCCACCCTGGCAGATAATGGGGCGTCCCTTAAAGAAAACCTGGAGCGCTCTGCCAGGGAACTCTTAGATAGGATCAATGACCTGGTCCCCGAAGAGGATTTGCGGCTTTTCAATCGGAAAGTGGATGAACGCTATGAGCTGAAGGTCAGCGTTTACGATTACGAGACGGACGTCAAAGTCCCGCTCCCCGAAAACCTCCCGCTAAAGCATGGTGCTGCCTATGCCCATTTTATGTACAACCCCACCATGCTGGATGTTTTGGTCCGCAACCTTCATTTGCCCCTTTACCCCCTCATGAACGTCACCTTTCGATCTGATTTAACACCTGTGATCAGTGCCTGGGATGCCATCCTCGATTATCTCAAGATCAATCCGGGATACTTCACATACCGCTTTGGCGTTGATGAAGGCTTGTGCGTTGAAAAATCTTTAAGGGAACTACGCCAGCTTGCCAGCTGGTCACTGGAGAACAATTATGCGCTTACCCTTAAGCCCATCTATCGCTACCGCAATGCCCACACCGGTGCCAAGGTGATTGAACGGGGCGGCTGCTTCCCTAACAGCATGCGCTCCCCCATTAAAAACGGTTTGGTCGGGTAGTTACAGCGTTTTTTACACGAACCAACAATCGAAACCACTCCACCAAAGGGAGACTCCGTCCTTTTCAATTTAAACCATTTTCCTTAAAATTCTTCCCCAGGTAGGTGGGACGCTCACCTGGATTGTGCCCTTT
>SLIC01000230.1 GCA_007135845.1 Candidatus Brevefilum sp. | reverse complement strand
CTTAAGAGAAACTGCTTTTCGCGGACATGGCGGGTGTATTCGTGCTTGATAATCTTCCAGGTTTTAAGCATCTTCGTCCCTCGCTTGTTTTTTAACAACCTGGATGAAGATCTGGTTGAGGGGTGGGACGGCGACTTCAAAAGCCGTCATTTCTGTCCCATTTTTAACCAGGTCTGAAAGCACCTGGTGTGGTTCAATGTCATCTTCCAGAGCCAGCAGGTAGCGACCATTCATCTCACGGATCTCGGTGACACCATTGATTGCGGATGGCAGTGATGATCTGGGTGTGACCAAAATGTCGCGTGAGGCGAATTGATCCTGAATCTCTTCAAGCGTCCCGTAAAGCACCTGGTGACCATGGTTAATCAGCAGAATACGGTCACACAGCTCTTCAACCTGGTTCATTTGGTGTGTGGACATGATGATGGCTTTGCCTTGATTGCGTTGTTGTACAAGAATTTCCTTGACCATTTCGGTGTTAACCGGGTCGAGTGCACTGAAGGGTTCATCGATGATGAGCAATTCAGGCTCATGCAGCAGTGTTGCAATGAGCTGGGACTTTTGCTGCATACCCTTGCTGAGTTCCTTAACTTTCTTCTCGCGGGCTTCATAAAGGTCGAACTTTTTGAGGTACTCGGTCAACTTGGGACCGACGGATTTCTCTGGCATACCTTTGAGGGTTGCCAGGAAGGTCAGGCAGCGCTGCAGGGGGATGTCCTGGTATAGACCGCGCTCTTCTGGCAGATAGCCAATGCGATTTTTCTTTTCATCGGTCATGGGGCCGCCCAGCACACTGATTTCGCCTGAATCAGGCTTGAAAATATCAAGGATCATGCGGATCGACGTTGTTTTCCCTGCACCGTTGGGTCCGAGCAAACCAAAAATCTCACCGGGTCGGACGTCGAAACTGAGCTGGTCAACAGCCAGTGTATTACCAAAGCGCTTGGTGATATTGTTTGTGATAATTGTGGACATTCAAACACCTTTCTAAAATCGAAAAAGAATGCTAATGATGTATTGGACAGAAAATTTCTTTAAAGGGTTAAATATTAAATGGCGATTTTGATTGTACCTGACGCAATTTTTGGCTACAAACGCGACAGAAATATCCATAAATTACCCACCGGGTTAAATTATTTATGGATTATAGTGGCGGTTGAGGCGTTTTTTATCCTGCCAGGTATTATTTCTTTCGGCTCCACAGCCAAAGAATGGTGATATCCACAGCCATACCCAGGAAGATCAAGGGCCAGGCCCACACCAAGTCTGCTTCCAGCGCAGGGGGACAAGGTTTATCTGTTGGATCAATCGTTAGGACAGGCAGCTTTTTGATTTCGGTCATGATGTCAGAGCTCTCAACATCCTCTAGAAAATCTGCCCTGAGGACCCTGCCAACCGGGCTGTGGGTGAGGTAAAGGTAAACCGCGTCCCACTCTTCCTCTGTTTTTGGTGCGCGGGCTTCACCACAGATCCTTTCATAACCATTTTGGATGGTCACAAGCGGGTTGGCCATAATGTTTTTGTACCAATCGGGTTGGTCTCCAAATCCGCTGAGAATGTAATATTGGCCCTCATGAATAAAGTATTCTATCGGGGTATGCCGTGTTTTCTTGGTTTTTCGTCCTGTGGTCGACAGGATCAGAATATAACTCCCTAGCAGTTTTCCTAAACCGAGACGATAAAGCAAGATGGGCATTCTGAATAGCTTCTTTACCAGGTAGTTTTCAGGATAGGGTAAGAGCTGGGCAAAAGTAAAAGTTTCTTGAGTCATGGGTTTTCCTCCATTTGGATTAAGAGTTGGTTGGTTCTTTGTTGATAATGGCTTGAGAAATTACCTCAACAGCACGGTCAATTTCTTCGTTGGTGGTCATTGTGCCAACAGAAAAACGCAGCGCGCCTTTGGCCCACTCCAGAGGGACAGCCATCGCTGTCAGGACGCTGGAGATGTTGACCTGATCAGCATGACAGGCTGCGCCGGCGGATGCGGCTACAGCATCCTGGATACGATCAAGGAGGTGATTCGCTTCCTGGTTTATAAAGGACAGGTTGAGGGTATTTGGCAGGCGTTCGACCGGGTGACCGTTTAAGCGGGTTGTTCCAGGAGGCAGGGCGGTTTCCAGACCGGTGTGCAGACGATCGCGCAGGGCTGTGAGGTGCACCATCCGATCTTGCAATTTAAGGTATGACTCTTCTGAGGCAGCACCGAGGCCGACAATTTCAAGGACATTCTCCGTGCCAGGGCGCAGATTGCGTTCGTGATTGGCACCAAAGGTGATTTTTTCCAGGGAAACACCTTTCTTAATATATAATGCGCCGACTCCTTTAGGTGCATAGAGCTTGTGCCCGGCAATCGATAACAGGTCAACACCCATTTCAATCACATCTACCGGGATTTTCCCAACAGACTGTGCGGCATCGGTATGGAACAGCGCGCCAGCTTGGTGCGCCAGGGTAGCCAGGTCTTTGATGGGCTGGATGGTGCCTACTTCGTTATTGGCGTGCATAATGCTGACCAGGATGGTCTCAGGAGTCAGGGCTTCAGCCAGGTCCGTCGGAGAAACCTGCCCGTACCCATCAACCGGCAGGGTGGTGATCGTGTATCCCTGGGCAGCGAGATAAAGGCCAACTTCGGTCACTGCAGGATGCTCAACAGCTGAGATAATGATGTGTCTGCCCCGGTTCTGACAAGCACGAGCTACACCTTGGATGGCAATGTTATTTGATTCCGTACCGCCGCTGGTGAAGATGATGTCTTCAGGGGTTGCGTTGAGTAAAGCTGCTACCTGGTGACGGGCTTTTTTCACAGCATCGTTGGTGATGCGGCCATAAAAGTGGGAAGAGGATGGATTGCCAAAGTGCTCCTCCAAGAAAGGGCGCATGGCGGCTTTTACAAAGGGGGTCAGGGGTGTGGTGGCGTTATAGTCAAGGTAAATCGGCTGGGTATTTTTCATGGCTCTCTTATAATTATTTCTATCAATTTTGATTATACTCTGATTAAAATCAAAAACCACCTGATCCATTAATGGGCAGGTGGTCAGTACTTTTGATCGATTGTGAATAACGTGAAACCTATTCTTTCTCGTAGGGTTCTCCATCAGCGGCGGGCATATCGCCTTTGCCGATGAACCCTGCCAGGACGATCATGGTGATGATATAGGGTGACATCGCCATGATCTGCGGTGGGATTGCGCTGCCTAATAGCATCAGCCTGGAACCGATGGCGTCCGCAAAACCAAAGATGAACCCGGCACCCAGTGCACCCATCGGACGCCAGTTGCCAAAGATCATGGCCGCCAAGCCGATAAAGCCTTTGCCAGCTGTCATACCTTCATTAAACCGTCCGACTGAGCCGAGGGTGAAAAATGCACCAGCAATGCCAGCAACCAGACCGCTGAGCAAGACGGCGACATAGCGCGTTCTGATGACGTTGATGCCGAGGGTATCGGCTGCGCGCGGGTGTTCTCCGACGGATCGAAGGCGTAAACCCCAACGGGTGGAGAAAAGCGCGACCTGGATCAAAATTAAGAAGAAGAACATCATGTAAACGAAGACATTTGTGTTGAAGAACATTGGCCCGAGCAGGGGGATCCGCGCCAAGAGGGGGATCTGGATGCGGGTGAACATGGGGGGATTGTTGAGCGCCTGGTTGGTGTATAAGTAGGTCTGAGACAGGAAGCCCGTCAGCCCTGCTGAGAAGATGTTGATTACCGTACCCGATATAATCTGGTTGATCTTGTATTTTATCGATAGGACGCCGTGAATCAGGCTGAGCAGTAAACCCGAAAGAACTGCAGCCAGCAAACCGATCCAGGCACTATTGGTAATGCTGCCAATGACGGCACCGACCATCGAAGCCATCAACATCATACCCTCAATGGCAATATTGATCACCCCAGCCCGCTCAGAAAGAATACCTGAAAAGGCGCCCATGGTGATCGGAACTGCCAGGAGAACGGCACTGGTCAGCATGCCTCCCAGGTTGACTGATCTGCCGCCAGCTTGCCAGGTGATGAAGCTGAAGATCAGGAATAATCCACACAAACCAACCATGCCGTTGGTTGCCCGTCCAAAGCCGCGCATGAGCTGGTAGACCCCAATGACGACAGAAAGGGCGAAAAGGAGGATCAAAGTTGGCAGGGTTGGTATGACCCAATCGGGCATGGTGCCGATATCGATCCCACCGGGAGTCATTACAAACCTTGTGAGGGTACCTGGTGCCGTATTGAGGACGAATCCGAACAGGATCACGGCTGCGATGAACAATTCTGCGATTCCAACCACAAGTTTGCGGGTTGGTGAAATCTCGTATATCCTGCGGTGTTCGATGGTTTGTGTAGAATTCGTCATGTTTGACCTCCTCCCCAACCACTAACGAAGACCGTTTCTTCTTCGTGTTTAGGTTTTCGAAGCCGGTAAAGGCTGCGGATGATGGCTGGTGCAGCCACAAACATCAAGATGATGGCTTGTAAGACGTCAATAATGTCGATTGGAATTCTGGAGACGACCATCATGCGGGTGGCACCATTGCGTAAGACCCCGAATAAAAGGGATGCCAGCACAACACCCAGGGGATGGTTATTGCCAATCAACGCCAGGGCGATGCTGTCAAAGCCATATCCAGAAGATAACCCCAGCGCCATGCTGCGGTTGACTGCTAGGATCTGAACAGCACCAGCTAATCCTGCCAGCGCACCTGAAAGCGACATACCGATAATAAAGGATTTTGTCACATTCAAGCCGGCGTATCTGGCTGCTCGGGGGTTAGCGCCTACCGTGCGCAGATTTAAGCCCCATTTGGTCTTAAACAAGAACCACCAGACGAGCCAGGCAAACCCCAGTGCAAAAAAGAATCCCAGGTGGAAGCGGATGGGGGTTTGGAAGAACTGGGGGATCTGAGCGCTTCTCTCAATGATGGGGCTGAGGGGCATACCGTCTGCTCCGGGGCGGTTCATCGGCCCGGAAAGCAGCCATTCGGTCAGGCGGAAGGCAATCCAGTTCATCATGATGGTATTGATTACCTCGTGACCACCTGTGGTTGCTTTTAGTAAACCCGGGATGAAGCCCCAAAAGGCACCTCCCAATGCACCAGCAAGAAATGCCAGGGGCATATGAATAATCCACGGCAGACCCGTGAGGGCATAACCGACAAATGTCGCACAGGCGGCACCAATAAACAGCTGACCTTCAACCCCGATGTTGAATAACCCAGAACGAAATCCGAGTGCCACAGCCAGACCAGCAAAGATATACGGTGTTGTTTGTACCAAACTCTCTAAAAAGGGATTGAATGCAGAACGAATCGCACGCTCCTCGCCAGACCTGAGTGCATTGATGATCCTGACTGGATCACCAATAGAACCGGTGAATAAAGCCTCATAAGCCCTGTAAATCTCCTGGAAGGCAGTGCCTAAACCCACCCAAAAGGAGTCTTCAAAGGCTGCATACACCGTTGTGCTGGTTGCTGCAATCAGAATGGCGCCAATGATCAATCCAGTCAGGATTGCCAGAACCGGGATGGATATCACACGCCAAATGGACCGCTTTTGAGTTGCTTCTTCCTGATCGGTTTGATTGATTTCTTCAATTAGGGTTTCACCAACCTCATCAATTTTATTAGAAGTGCTATGCTTAGGTTTGCGTTTCATAGACGCTCCTCACTAAAAGGTTCTTTCAACAACTTGCATTTCTTCAGATGTCATATCTTCTTCTGGTATGACACCAGCCATTAATAAACCGATCTGTTCCTTCGTGGCATATTTTCCTTCCACAACTGCTAATATTTTTCCACGATACATCACTGCGATGCGATCTGAGAGCTGCATAATTTCATCCAATTCAGGTGAGACAAGCAGTACAGCACACCCTTCATCACGTTTCTGCAGGATGCGGTTGTGGATGTACTCGATCGAGCCAACATCCAGACCGCGGGTGGGTTGTGATGCCATCAGGAATTGAATGGGGCGAGAAAGTTCACGGGCGATGATCACCTTTTGCTGATTACCACCGGAAAGGGTGCCAACGGGTGTCAGCGCGCTGGGTGTGCGTACGTCAAAATCACTGATCAATTGGTTGGCATGATTGAGGATGGTTTCATACTGCAGGATAGGGCCTTTGGAAAATGGTTCCTTATAATACGTGCACAGGACCAGGTTTTCTGCAATGGGGAAGGGTAATACCAACCCATCCGCCTGGCGGTCCTCAGGGACATGGGCTGAGCCTAATTCAGTGATCTTGCGTGGTGTTGACCTGGTAATGTCTTGACCCAATAAAGTGATGCTGCCGCCTTCCGGTTTGCGTAACCCGGTAATGGCTTCAACCAGCTCAGTTTGACCGTTACCCTGAACACCAGCGATACCGAAAATTTCACCGGCGCGTACGTTCAGGGATACTTTATCCACAACCACATTTCTGTAGGCATCGGCAACGACCAGCTCCTCAATACCGATTACGACCTCACCTGGATCACTTTTTATCTTATTCACAGTTAGGCTTACGTCTCTGCCGACCATCATGGCAGCAAGGCTATTTTTATCAGCTTCACCTGGCGTGGTCTCACCAACAACAGCCCCATTTCGGATGACCATAATGCGATCGGACACTTCCAGCACCTCACGCAATTTGTGGGTGATGAAGATGATGGATTTTCCCTTTTCAGAAAGAGAACGCATAATGGCAAAAAACTCATCTGCTTCTTGTGGGGTCAAAACCGCCGTTGGCTCATCAAAGATCAATATCTCGGCATCCCGATAGAGCAGCTTGACAATTTCAACTTTCTGTTGAATACCGACTGGCAAATCCCTGACGAGATCGTTAGGATTGACATGAAGGTTAAACTGATCTGCAATTACTTTGATTTTCCTGGCAGCATCGGCGCGATCCAGGAAATCGCCGTAATGAACCGATTCCAGTCCCAGCATAACATTTTCAGCCACGGAAAAAACCGGGATGAGCATGAAGTGTTGGTGAACCATACCGATGCCCACTTCGATGGCGTCCGTTGGTGAACTGATATCTGTTTTCTTACCTTCAATGAAAATTTCACCTTTATCAGGCTGGTAGAGGCCGTAAAGAATGTTCATCAGGGTCGATTTACCGGCGCCATTTTCACCCAGCAAGGCCAATATTTCACCTTTATGTAATTTCAGGTCAATATTATCATTGGCTAACACACCGGGAAACTGTTTGGTAATTCCCCGTAATTCAAGGACAGGAAGTGCAGAGCTTGGCGTCATAGCTTCCCCGTTTCTCTTTTATCTAATCAACGGTTATTAATTAAAAATTTCGGGTTGGAGAAGTTCTCCAACCCGTTTTTGGTTATGTGTGATGTTATTGCAGCGTAATTCTGCCGGCAATAATATCTGCTTTGATTTGATCTAACTCAGCCTGGATCTCAGCTGAAATCAAGCCAGCCAGTTCATGGAAGGGTGCAATATCGACCCCTTCATTTTCCAGGGTACCAACAGCATTGCCGCCGGTGAAGGTTCCATCAACAACGGATTGGATCACCTCAAAGGTGGTTGCATCCATTTTCTTCAAGACCGAGGTCAGGGTGATGCTGGCATATTCCGGGCTGGTCTCGACCCAATCGGAGTCCACACCGATCAAATAGGCATTGCCGCGTTCCTGGATGGCCGCAGCAGCACCAAGTCCAACCGGGCCTGCAACGGGCAGGATCACATCTGCACCCTCATCCATCAGGGATACAGCCAACTCACGACCCTTTTGCTGATCAGAAAAGTCCATCGAGAATAAGCCTGATCCATCAGCAATGTTGTAACCGAGAACCTCAACATCGGTGCCTTTGACCTGGTTGTAGTAATCGACGCCCTCAACAAAACCTTTCATGAAGATGGTCACTGTGGGGATGGGTAAACCGCCAAAGGTGCCCACTTTCCCGGTTTGGGTGACGGCAGCTGCTGCATATCCAGCCAGGAAGGCAGCCTGGTCGGTCATAAAGATCTGACCAACGACATTGTCAATGGGTGGGTCATAAGCATAGTCAACAATTGAGAAGTATTGATCTGGATTGGCTTCTGCGGCAGCAGCGGTGGCATCACCGATCAGGAAGCCAACGGTAATGATCAGGTCGCAGCCGTCTTCCATCATGGCGGTGATGTTTCTCTCATAATCAGCAACTTCCTGAGATTCGAGAAATTTTCCTTCAACGCCAAGTTCAGCCTCAGCATCCTGGATGCCTTTCCAAGCTGTTTGGTTGAAGGATTTGTCGTCAATGCCACCGGTATCAGTGATCTGGCAGACCAAGATGCCATCTTCTGCAGGCGCAGCCGGACCACAGGCAGCCAGCAATAAGCTGGCCATAATAAGGATTGAAAAGATAAGCATTCGTTTTTTAAGCATTTGTAACTCCTCCAAAAATAATATGGGTTTGGGTTGACGGGATTTCATAAAACCCCGCCACCCCTATTATAAATCTAAACCAGATATGTTTCAAGACGGATTTATTATTTTCTTAGATTTATTCGATTTAAGCCTCGCTTTCAACAGGCAAGCTATCGATTTTTGCTTCTCCTTTACGCACACCGAGCATCATCACCAATGCCAATGCCATAAAAACAGGTCCTATGTACATGATAACAGAATAATCCTGTCCCGCCAGTTCAACAAACCAACCATTAACATTGGGTCCAATGATGGCTGCCATGGTAGAAAACAGGTAGTACAAACCCGTGTAGGTACCAATTTGAAGGTCATCGGTCATGTCGACGACCATGGGTAAGGAGTTGATATTTACCAAAGCCCAGCCGATGCCAACAATCATCAGGATTACGCCAATCCACGGCACATCACCCAAAATGGGTAATGTCGTCAGAACGCGGGTCAGGAACGGTACGGAAAGGACTCCCATCAACAGCATACCTAAACCCATCAGCACAATCCCAAAAGAGATGGACTTCCTGCGCCCTATTTTTCCGCCAATTAAGCCAGAAGGCAGTGCAAATATAACAAACAATAAGGCCATTTGACCCAGCAGTCGGACACCATCGGCTTCAGCCAAACCCAGGTGTCGGTTAGCAAAGAGGGTGAAAAATGCCTCAATGGCGTTATAGGCAACGAACCAGAACATGATTGCCAGGAAAATGCGGATGGCGCTTTTATCTTCATCTTTGACT
>SLIC01000066.1 GCA_007135845.1 Candidatus Brevefilum sp. | reverse complement strand
TGAGGATAAGGTTGCCCAGATCATCACCTTTGGCACCTTAGGGGCGCGGGCAGCAATCCGCGATGTAGGCCGGGTGATGGATATTCCCATCTCTGAAGTCGATAAAGTGGCCAAATTAATTCCCGCCATCCCTGGTAAGCCGGTCACCATTGAAGAAGTTTTGAATGACTCCGGTGAATTGCAATCCCTTTACCAATCTGGTGGATACTACCAGGAGCTGATTGAGACCGCCAGCAAATTGGAAGGGGCTGTTCGTAATGCCGGCACTCATGCAGCCGGCGTTATCATCACCGACAAACCGATTGTTGAGTATATTCCCCTCCATCGCCCAACCAGCCATAATGAAAACATCCCCATCAACGTCATCACTCAGTACGAAATGTCGGTTGTCGATGACCTGGGATTATTAAAGGTGGATTTCCTGGGTTTGGTGACCCTGACGATCATGTCGCGTGCTTGCGAGTTGATTAAGGAACGCCACGGTAAAACCTATGATTTGCGATCAATCCCAATTGATGACCCTGCGGTGTTTGACTATATCAGCCAGGGGCACACCATCGGCATGTTCCAGCTTGAAGGTACGGGCATGACCCGTTACATTACCGAGATGAAACCGCGTGAGCTGGCCCATGTGATCGCCATGATTGCGCTTTACCGTCCAGGACCAATGCAATTCATCCCCCAATACATCAACCGGCTGCATGCCAGGGAAAAGACGACCTACCGTCACGAGGCATTGGAGCCGATCTTCAAGGATACCTTTGGTATCCCGATTTACCAGGAACAGATCATGCAAGCGGCTATGCAGCTGGCTGGGTATGATGCCCAAACAGCCGACAGCCTGCGCAAGGCGATTGCCAAGAAAAATGAATCCCAACTGCGACGCCATCGGAAGACCTTTATCGAAGGTGCCCAGGCTCACAGCCAGGTTAGCCGGCAAATTGCTGAGCAAATCTTCCATGATTGGGAAGAATTTGCTCGCTATGGTTTTAATAAGAGTCATGCTGCTGATTATGGGGTTATCGCGGTTCAAACAGGGTACTTGAAGTGCCATTACACGGTGGAGTACATGACCGCGCTGCTGTCTGCGTGGAAGAACGACATTGCTAAGGTGGCGACCTATGTAGCGGACTGTCGTTCCTTGGGGATTGAGGTCCTGCCGCCGGATGTAAATACTAGCGGTTATGACTTCTCCATCGAAGACCGAGCAGAAGAACCTCCAGCTATTCGCTTTGGCATGGGTGCCATTAAGAATGTTGGGCAGAATCCCGTAAACCTGATCCTGGCTGCACGAGAGGATGGCCCCTTTACTGATCTGACGGATTTTGCTCACAGGGTGGACTTGCGCCTGGTTGGGCGGCGAGCGCTTGAGAGCCTGATTAAAGTGGGCAGCCTAGATTCTTTTGGCTCACGACAGGCATTGCTGTATGGTCTTGATTCCATTATTGCCGTTAGCAGCAGTTACTTCCGGGCAAAAGAAGCAGGTCAGTTGATGTTGTTTGACGCTTCAGATTCGATTGATGACACTATCGAGCTTGATGAAACGGTCTCAGATAATAAGCGTGAATCGCTTAACTGGGAGCGTGAATTAATCGGCCTGTATGTGTCGGATCATCCCCTCAGCCCTTATCAAAAGGTCCTGACAGAAGAGGTGACCCATTTCTCCCATCAATTGGTAGAAGTTGGGGAGAAAGAAACGGCTATCGTGGCAGGTATGGTGGATCGTTTCCGCCAGCACCAGACCAAAACCGGAAACACCATGGGGTTTGTGACCCTTGAAGACCTATATGGCAAAATTGACCTGGTGATCTTTCCGAAAACCTGGGAAAAGGTCTACCCACTGGTGGAATTGGATCGGGTTCTGTTGGCCGAAGGACGTGTGGATAAGGTACAGGGTGAACCCAAAATCCTGGCGGATAAAATATCCATGGTCAAGCTAGACGAGCTTGCTGCGAAGTATCGTGCAGGGAACGCAGAACCAGACGAGGATCCCAACGATGGACAGCCACCCTTCGATTTGGATGAGGACCTCCTCGATGACTTCCTTCCGGATATCCCCTCACAAACCAATGGAAGGATAGATACCAAACCATTAAATCTGGCACCCATTCTTCTGCCGGATGATGCCAATGATCAACCTCAGGATGTCACCAAAGAGGTAACCATCTCTGAGAATCAGGATGTGGAAAGCAATCAGGCGGTGCCGCCACTGGCTCCTGGTGCTGAAGATGGTCTTTTCAACCAATCTGAGGGTAAACCAGAGCGATCGGAATCAGCGCAGGCAATACGAGAGCGTCCAAAACAAAAGCCTCCTTACCATGTGCTTAAACCGTCCCTTCCCAAACCGGAACCGCTTCCCAGGGCGGATCAAAAACCACGCTGTATATTCATCACTTTGAATACCTGCGGTGATAAGCAGCAAGATGTCCGGCGTTTGCGCCGCATTCATGGAATCCTGGTATCGCGGCCCGGGCGTGATAAATTTGCCTTTCGGGTCAGGGAAAATGGTTACTGGTACGAAATTAATTTTCCCAATGTCACCACTGGCCTAACAGATACGTTGATCCATAAGCTGAGAGGCCTGATGGGTGATAACAATATTGATATCTCACAACTGCCATAGAATTTCACAACAAAGCGTGAGGTTTAAGCTTTTCCTCAATCGTCATGCCTTAAAGTAATCTAAGGTTGTTCACAAATTTACCAACATGGTCTAATTCTGGTAGAATCCATTTGAGTTAATCAAGCTTGATTGGATAGGATATGTCTCGCATCAATATCGACTTAAACCCAATAACGCATATAACAGTTGACGCCATCGGTCAACCTGGCGAGCGTGTCTTTTACTTGCAGGGTAAGGCAGCGAGCCAGGCGATCACCTTACTGGTTGAGAAATTTCAAATCCAGACCCTGGCATTAGCCATCGAAAACTTAATGGTTGAATTGCAGGAAAAAGCACCCGATTTAAGCGAGGCTTCCCCTCTTTATGATGAAGATGAGATGATCCTTGAGCCGCCGCTGGACCCATTGTTCCGTGTTGGCGAATTAAGCCTGGGCTATGACCAGGAATCAGACTTGTTGGTCTTGATTGCCAAGGAAGTCTCCACCGGATTAACAGACACCGAAGAAGAAGAAGACCTGAGCGAAGTTCGTTTTTGGTGTACCCGTTCCCAACTGTGGGCGATGGGTCGCTGGGGGATTGAACTGGCCAGCCGAGGTCGTCCGGTTTGGCCGTCAACCGGAGAACCAATCTTACCGCCGGGGGAATTCTCACCGAAGAACAATGGTCATAAAACCACCCCCTGAATGCGCTTCCGAACGGCGGAGCGCGCTTTGAGTTAAGGAGCACACTTTCGTGATGGATAAAGGTGAGGTCTTTGCAGCGCTGCAATCTGGCACCTTGCACCTGGAAGGTCAATTTATCTATGGCTCCAACTATACGTTTATGTCCTCTTGCCGGCATGATGGCAAGATATTGAAAACGGTTTACAAGCCTGTGCGCGGAGAACGTCCTTTATGGGATTTCCCAGGTAAGACGCTGGCACATCGTGAAGTAGCCGCATTTCTGGTCAGTGAAGCTTTGGGTTGGGAGCTGGTGCCGCCGACAGTCTTCAGAAAAAAGGGTGGACCTATGGGTTCGGGTTCGATTCAATTGTTTATTGAGCATGATCCGAACCTGCACTATTTCAATTTTTCAGAGGAACAAAAACAACAATTGCCAAAGGTGATGTTGTTTGACCTGTTGATCAACAATGCCGATCGTAAAGCGGGTCATATACTTTTTGATCCTGAGGGCGAATTATTTCTGATTGATCATGGGCTCAGCTTTCATGTCGAAGATAAGCTGCGTACCGTGGTTTGGGATTTTGCTGGGGAGCCGATTCCTGACAAATTGCTGGATGATGTAAATAAGGTCATCCCGATACTTACCGAAAATGCTTCACAACCATCCCCCGGCGAAAAACTTCAGAAAGCATTGGCCCCTCACCTGAGTGACTCCGAGATTGCTGCGTTGCAAAACCGCGCCCAGTGTTTGCTGACTGAAAGGGTTTTTCCCCTTCCGCCTGAGGATCGCCGTGCGTATCCCTGGCCCTTGGTATAATTTTCTTCATGGCAGAAAACACACCAACACTCATCCTTCATAATGCCGGTCAATTATTGACCCTGGCTGGCGGTCCACAACGAGGGCAATCACTGGGCAACCTTGGCATCATTGAGCAGGGCGCAGTTGCGATTCGGGGCGATCGCATCCTGGCAGTTGGCGAAAGCAATGACTTGCTCAACAGCTATCCGGAAGCGCCGCGATTAGACGCAGATGGCAATGTGGTGATGCCCGGGTTTGTTGATCCGCACACCCACCTGGTTTGGGCAGGTGACCGCGCCGATGAATTCACCCTGCGCCTGCAGGGAAAATCCTACATGGAAATCCTGGCATTGGGCGGCGGGATCCTGTCCACGGTCAGGGCTACCCGCCAGGCAACCCTGGAAGAGCTGCTGGTGCAAACCCGCCCGCGTGCCCGTTATGCTTTCACCCACGGCACAACCACCGCCGAGGTCAAAACAGGCTATGGGCTGACGCTTGAAAGTGAAATCACCCAATTGAAGGCAATCCTGGCACTGAGTCGTGAAGGCCCTTTGGAGCTCATCCCCACCTTTCTAGGTGCCCACGCCGTCCCCCCGGAATATCAGGGAAAGGCAGATGCCTATGTGGATTTGCTCTGTGAGGAAATGATACCAGGGGTCTTTGACTGGTGGAAAGAAGCAGTCCCCCACTATCCCCTGCCCTTTGTCGACGTTTTTTGTGAACGGGGCGCTTTCAACCTGGCCCAATCACGACGGATCCTGGAAACTGCGCAAGACCTTGGATTTAGACTGAAGATCCACGCAGATGAATTTGAGAATTTAGGCGGCGCAACCCTGGCCGCAGAACTTGGCGCCGCATCTGCAGACCACCTCGTCAAGACCTCACTCGCTGATATTGAGACCCTGTCAAATTCCGATACGGTGGGGGTTTCCCTTCCTGGTACGCCCTTTGGGTTGAATGAGGAAGAATACACACCAGCTCAAGCCATCCTGGCGGCGGATGGGCTATTGGCATTAGCGACCGATATCAACCCGGGCACCTCCTGGTGCGAATCAATGCAGTTCATGCTGGCATTGGCCTGCCGAAAAATGGAGTTGACCCCGGCGCAAGCGATAGCAGCCGCAACCATTAACGCCGCCGCTGCCCTGGAGCTTGAGGAGACCATCGGTTCCATCGAGGCCGGCAAACAAGCAGACCTGCTGATCCTGGATGTTAACAATTATCAGCACCTTGGGTATCGTTTCGGCACCAATCTTGTATCCCAGGTTATTAAACAGGGCAGGATTTACCCGGTTACCTAACCTTTGCCCAAAACCTTGAATAAGATCGGGGCTGTTTGTTATGGCAATTACCTTTGAGACAATCATTTACCTGGCATTAGCCGGGACCATCTTATTTGCAGGCTTGATAATCCTGCGTTTTGTGCTCAAATTTGCCTGGAAGATCATTCGAGTGGCACTGATCCTGATTTCTGTGTTGTTGGTTGCAAGTTATTTTCTTGGTTTCTTGGATATCATTTTTTGGTGAATTGAGGTTAGGCTGACAAATACAGGCATGTTGTCAATTGCCATCGAAGAAGCGCAGAGCTGGTACAGCAGCGCAGACCCGGTGCACGATTTTGACCATGTATTGCGTGTGGTCCGCCTGGCTGAACGCCTGGCCGAGGCAGAAGGCGCCGACCTGGCGATCGTTCGGGCAGCGGCGTTACTGCATGATTCTTGTGGGAGTGCCCCGGGGGGGACAGGGGATCAGCGTGCTGAGCATCACATAACATCAGCAGAATTTGCAAGTAAGGTGTTGCGTGAGAAATCCTGGCCGCCTGAAAAAATCCTGGCTGTTCAACATTGCATCCGTTCGCATCGTTTTCGGGGTAAAGAGGACAAGCCAGAAACACTGGAAGCCAAGGTACTCTTTGATGCGGATAAACTGGATGTTCTAGGTGCGGTTGGGGTTGCCCGGACCATCGCCTATGCCGCGCTAGATGGTGTGCCAGCATATGCCGAGCCCTCTGAGAAATTCCTTCAAACCGGGGTCAAAGAGCCTGGTGAACCCCATTCTTCTTATCATGAGTACCTGTTTAAACTGCGCAATGTCAGAGATCGATTGTTCACAGAAAGCGGAAAGCAGTTAGCCGATGCGCGTCACGCTTACATGGTGGGCTTTTATCAACAATTACAGGCTGAAGTACGCGGGGAGCGCTAGTCCTGCGAGATTACTCTCAGGCGGCTGTCCAGTGTTATTCCGCCCTGGCTTCGGTTACCCATCCCCCTATGGTAGAATTGAGCTCACCTGATACAGCTATCTCCTTGGATCATTTATTAATTATTGCGTAAAAGCCTAAGACTGTGGAGATGGTGCGTTACATTGTGAGAAAACCGGGAAAAATTACCTGATATGTCAAAGCTTGCCATTATCACCATCAACCACAATCATCGCGAGATGCTTAAGAAGATGATTGCATCCCTAAAAACCTCTCAACAAGACGCAACGCCCGAGACAGCTGTATCCAGTAAAGTATTTGTGATCAACAATGTCCCGGATCCCTCTGTCAGGGTTTGGTTGGATGATTCCTACCCAATGATAGAAGTTATTGAAAATGCCCAGATACAGGGTTTTGCCCACAACATTAACCGGGTTATTCAGGATAATCCTGAGTATGATTTTTATTTATTGATCAATCCGGATGTGATTTGCCTGCCAGGCATGGTTGAGGGTCTATTGGCTGTTATGGAAAGCGATCAAGAGATCGGGATTGCTGGACCTGAACTGCTCAATTTTGATGGCACCATCCAGCCCTCACGTCGCCGGTTTGCCTCCTTTCGGGTGTTAATTTTCCGTGCCTTACACCTTGATAGCATCTTCAAGAATCTGCCGGCAGTAGATCGTTATCTGATGACAAATGACGCATTTGATCAGGTCTCAGAAGTGGATTGGATCACCGGGGCAGTGATGCTTCTGCGTAAAAAAGCACTTGATCAAGTAGGCTTGTTTGATGAACGTTTCTTTCTGTATTTTGAGGACGAGGACTTATGCTGCCGAATGTGGCATGGTGGGTGGAAGGTGTGTTACATTCCGCTGGCTAAGGCCTATCATGCCCATATTGCTGAAGGACGCAAAAAAATTCTAAGTAAAGCGAACTTTCACCATCTTCTCAGTGCTTTTAAAATGTTAATTAAGTATCAAGGTAGAATCACAAATTGTGCACAACAATCTGATAGAACGCTTCGCAAGAAACGGGCACAAAGCCTGAATCTTCCGGGTGGAGAATGAGATGAAGCCAAATCAAGCCAAACAAAAGATGAATACGACCCTTTTTGAAAGCCGAAAAAAGGTGGTTAACTTAGTGTTTATTCTCCTTGATATGTTGACCATCACCACCGCTGTGTTTCTTTCGACCTTAATCCGTTATTTCCTAGAGCCTGTTATTGGTGGTGTGATTAATTGGTCCTTGATCCTTAACGGGTTGTTCTTTTATGTCGTTTTTATTATGATCCTGGCCTGGTTAAATGGGCTTTACCCCGGGTTTGGATTGCCAGCCGTGCAGGAAATGCAGAAGGTGCTTTATGTCGTCAGCCTGGCAACGGTATTTTTAGGCGTTTTCCTGTTCTTACAGCAGTTGGGCGTGGCTTACTCTCGGGTAGTTTTTGTCCTAACCTGGTTTCTCTCGGCTTTGTTCATGATGTTGGGGCGTTTTGCCCTACGTAACCGTTTCAGCAACTTTTCGTGGTGGGGCATCCCGATGATTGTAGTTGGCTCGGAAGCACGGGTTAAACCCATTATCGAGAAGTTGCAAGAAACCAGGCGCTTAGGGTTTCGCCCGGTCTATTATTACATCCTCGACGGCAAAGCAGAACAACCGGTCAATGGTGTGGCGCCCATTGAAAGTCAGCAGGTTTTGCGGGAGATGATTTCTGCAACCAGGATCCACCACGTCATATTCACAGATCCCATAACAGAATTCAACGCCGTTGAATTTCAGTGGATGCGGGATGTGTTTCCCAATATCCTCTTCATTATCGACACAGCCTCTTTTGGTTCGCTGTGGGTCAGAACAATCGACGTGCACGGTACCCTGGCCATCGAAACCAACTATCACCTGCTCAACAAGCAGGAGACGATCATCAAACGTGTTTTCGATATGCTTCTGTCCTTGCTGTTGTTGTTGGTCACCTGGCCGATATTTATTTTCATGGCATTGTTGGTGAGAATCGATTCAAAAGGACCTATTCTTTATACGCAAAAGCGGTTGGGTCAGGATGGTGAGCTTTTTGACAGCTATAAATTCCGGACGATGTATGAAAATGCAGACTCAATCCTGCAGGAGCTGTTAGACAAGGATGATAAAGCCCGCCAGGAATATCATGTTTATCATAAATTAGCCAACGATCCCCGGGTAACCCGTGTGGGGAAGTTTTTAAGGCGTTTCAGTTTGGATGAGATGCCCCAGTTTATTAATGTGCTTAAAGGGGATATGAACCTGATCGGGCCGCGTAGTTACCTGCCGCGCGAGCTGCCTGCGATGGGTGCATCTGCTAACGTGATTTTGAAGGTGAAACCCGGTATAACAGGATGGTGGCAGGTAATGGGGCGCAACGCCACATCCTTCAAAGAACGGCTTCAACTGGATGAATACTATATCAGCAACTGGTCGATCTGGTTGGATATTTACATCATGATTAAAACCGTGTGGGTCTTGATCCGTGCAGAGGGGCTATAATCCCAATCATAATGGGTTTAGAGATTAAGAAAAAAAGCTGTCTAACCATATTTTAGACAGCTTTTTATGTATCAGCTTCAGTTTATTACTAGTCTTCTTCTTCGTCTTCGCGGCGTTTGGCTTCGATGATGTCCTGAGCCAGGTGCTGAGGAACCATTTCATAGTGGTCAAAGGCCATTGTGAAGTAACCGCGGCCGCCGGTCATCGAGCGGAGGATCGTGGTATAACGCAACATTTCCGCCAGGGGCACATGGGCTTTGACGATCGAACGACCTTTTTGCGTGTCCATTCCCTGGACGCGTGCTCGGCGTGAGTTCATATCACCCAGCACGTCACCCATGTTGGACTCGGGGACGATCACCTCAACTTGCATGATGGGTTCATACAAGACCGGTCCCGCACCTTTGAAAGCCAATTTGAAAGCTT
>SLIC01000112.1 GCA_007135845.1 Candidatus Brevefilum sp. | reverse complement strand
CTTTGAGTATAGGTCGCCTCAATGACAAGAGCGTCAACACCTTCTACATGCGGGCGTACTTTATCGGCGTTTCCCGTATCACCAACAACAGCCAGGCTGGTTCCCTTACGCTCGTCACCTAAAACCTCGTCTGGGTTGATTTTTCGCCCATCCGGTAAGGTGACACTTTTACCGTTCACCAGGTCTCGACGCCAGGGGCCTGGCGGGATATTGAGGGCTTCTGCAGCTTCAGGCAGGAACGGACGCCGGCTGCGTTCTTCAAAGCGGTAGCCAAGGGAATGGGAGCCGCGATGCGTGACGGGAAAAGCCGTGATCGAGAATCGTTCTGATTCCCAAAAAATACCAGGTTTAATCTCGTGCAGGATAACGGGTGGTGTTCCCTGGTAACCGCGCAAGACCACCCCAAAGATCAGGTCATGCACCCGATCAAGGGTGTGCCGTGTACCATAGATATCAATGGTTTCAATCACATCCCAGCGTAAAAAGGTTGATACCAAACCACCCAGCCCAAGAATGTGATCCAGGTGACCATGGGTCAGTAATACCTGGTTCAGGCGCTTAAAGCCAATCCCTGCGCGCAAAATCTGGCGTTGTGTGCCCTCACCGCAATCGATCAGGAAACGGAATTCTTCATGTTGGACGACTAACGAAGATAAGCCCCGATGGACTGAAGGTGCTGATGCAGATGTACCTAAAAATATAATTTCAAACAATAGCGATGCCCGCTGAGCTCTGTAATTCCAGAGAAACGATCAGTCAATACCAAGCCCGGCAATCATGCGCAGCAAGCCCAAAACACCCAGACCTACCTGGATGCCCTCACCGGTGGTCAATTTAGGCACGGTATTTTCTTTCTCAGCCCTTTGAACCAATAAGAAGGCTGCCAGCGCGCCTGCTACCGCCCCGATCACGGTTCCAAAAATCATTGTTTTCGTTTTCCAACTGTTATCCATACAAAAATCCCTTCTATATATAAGGTGGTTAAACCATTCTCATTAAATAAATCATCAAGGTACCAGGTCTTAACAGGATGGTGTACAGGACAAATAATTAGAGATTTGTCTCATTGTCAAAACCTGGTGAAAAACCTATTTTCGTCGATAGCCAAAAATTGAACCAAACAGAGCGGATACCGTGGCACTGGCGCCCTTCACAGCGATAATGGGTTCAACAACTTTATCTGCAAAAGCGATAATATAATTTTTGCCCAAGTTCACAAAATATTGCGCTTTGAAAGTATAACCCGGCAGAATCTTCAGAAGACGCGCCATCAGGAAACTCATCCCAATCAGGATGAGGGCCATTATCACGGCAAAAATCAGGGCCGGCAGTGACAGCCAGATCAGGGAGGTATCTGCCCATTGCGAAACCGGGGGGCCCGCGTCTGTGGCAACCGCTGTGCTGATCACCAGACCGAGGATCACCAGGATAACCAAAACCCCGATTCCGACCGGTGCAATAACTTGCCAAAAACGTTGTCGACGATGTCGAGAGTAACTCTCACTGATTGGTATTTCAACCATTGATTCAGGTATTTGTGTGTTCATAGTTTTTATTTTAACATAACTCAGCCAATAAACCAAAAAAAGGCGGCAAGTTAAGCCAATTGGTTGCAATGCAGTTGTGTCCTCCTGGATGATAATCTCAAGGAAAAAGGATCTGCTGCACCGGGTAAAACAAAATTTTCGCACATGGATCACATATATCTGAATTTAACACCTTCATTTATTAAATTTTTATTGTATAATTAGAACAATAGAAAAGTCTTCGGACTTAATAGATGATTAAAAATTTATTCATTTGCCGCCCAAAATAAAGGGCTGCGATCGAGATATCAAAGAGAACCGCACGAAAATTTTTCGCCGGCAACCTGCCTGGCATATTATTGATGATGACGTCGGTTTTGAAAAGAGTGCATCGGTGAAACGGTTTCCGTTAACCTTTTGCCATTGTCAAGATTAGAGTCAAGCATAACGCAAGGATAGTAATGGGCTTTTATCACAAATTTGTCACCTAAGATGACCATCCGGGTTCAATTACTGGTATAAAGAACCCGTCTTAAGCTTTCTATCCTTCACAAAAATATCGCCAATCAGGAAGCCTCGCTGATACGACGGCCGTAGCCTTATGGGCATCATACGGCTGTATTTGTTTTAAAGAAGGTGCGATGGAACGGGAAATTACGGCTATCAAAGCTCAGAAGCGAAATCAGCAACGGGTAAGTATCTACCTGGATGGTGAATTTGCTTTCGGCCTCTCCCGCTACGTTGCTGCCTGGCTAAAACCCGGGCGTGTGCTGACTGAAGCGGACATTGAGCGATTGCAGCAGGACGATACATACGAGATCGCTTATCAAAAAGCCCTGCAATTCATCAATCACCGCCCAAGATCAGTGGAAGAGACCCGCCGCCGCTTGCTGGAAAAAGGATTCAGTGACGAGGTGGTTGGGGTTACCCTGGAAAAACTTATCGAAAAAAACTGGCTGAATGACTTGGATTTTTCCCGCCAGTGGATTGAGAACAGGAACACCTTCCGTCCCCGCAGCCATCGATTGCTCTCATACGAGTTACGCTTAAAGGGCGTCGCAGATGACAAAATAACTCAAGCGCTTGAAATTTATGGTGGCGACGAAAAAGCCCTGGCTTACCAGGCCGGCATTAAAAAAGCAAAACAATGTCAGCACGAAGCCAAACCAGATTTTGTCAAGAAAGTCGGAGGTTACTTAAGCCGGCGAGGGTTCCAATTTGGCATCGTGAAGCCAACCGTGGAAAGCCTGTGGGAGGCATTTTCCGCACCAGGATCAGAGCGCTCACATGATTCTGAAAAAATGGAGTAAAAAATGACACTTAACCCTATCTTATTGATTATCGTCATCCTCGGCATGATCGCTATTGGTGGTGTAATTGGCTATTTTGTCAAACAGTACATGGTGGAATCCAAGCGGAAAGCGCAAAACCTCAAAGCTGATTACATCCTCACCAATGCCAAAGAGAAAGCCCGCGAGATTGAGCTTGAAGCCAAGGATGAAGCCCTGAGCATCACCAAAAAAGCGGAAGAAGAGATCAACCGCCGTCGCATTGAACTCAGCAAAGAAGATGACCGATTACAAAAACGCCGTGAAGAGCTGGATACACGCCTCGAGAAATACGAAGATCGAGAACTGCGGCTTAATAAACGCCAATCGAGCATCGATAAACGCGCCAACGAAATCAGCCAAATGCATGCCGAGATCATGGAAGAGCTGCAGCGTGTGGCAGAAATGACCAAAGACGAAGCTCGCGAAGTCGTCCTGGCCGAAACCGAAAAGGAAGCTCGGGCAGACATGGCTCGCATCATCCGTCAAATCGAGAGTGAAGCGCGCGAAAAGGGCAATGCCCGTGCCCGCGAGCTGATCGCTGATGCCATTCAGAGGGTGGCATCGGAAAAGGTCGCTGAAGTGACCACATCGCTGGTGACCCTGCCCAACGAAGAGATGAAAGGCAGAATTGTTGGACGAAATGGACGTAACATCCGGGCATTTGAGCAAATTTCTGGCGTCGATGTGATTGTTGATGACACCCCGGAAGCGGTTACCGTTTCCTGCTTTGACTCAGTCCGGCGAGAAATTGCCCGCCGAGCCCTGCAGCGCCTGGTCATTGATGGACGCATTCACCCGGCAAACATCGAAAAAATTATCAAAGAAGAAAACGAACAGATGGTACACGATATCGCTGAAGCCGGCGAAGAAGCCGCCTACGAAGCCGGTGTGGCTGGGCTGCACGTTGAGGTCCTTAAGAAATTAGGACGGCTCAAGTTCAGGACTTCTTATGGTCAAAACCAGCTGGCCCATGCCGTTGAAACCGCCAAGATCGCCAGTGTAATTGCAGCGGAGTTGAACGCCAATGTCGAAGTCGCCAAAGCAGGTGCCTTGCTGCACGACCTCGGAAAAGCCATGGATCACAACACAGAAGGTACCCATGCCCAAATCGGTGCTGAGTTTGCTGCCCGCCACGGCGTCAACCCGAAGGTCGTCAACATCATTGCATCCCATCATCATGAGGCCGAACAAGAATCCGTCGAAGCCGTGATTGCAGAAGCAGCCGACGCGATCTCCGGCGCTCGTCCTGGTGCCCGTCGGGAGGACCTGGAACAATACATTAAACGGTTGCGTGCGCTTGAGAACATCGCCAACAGCTATAAGGGTGTCGAGCACAGCTTCGCCATCCAGGCCGGTCGTGAAGTGCGCATTATCGTCAAACCCAATGAGATTGATGATGTCGAAGCCAACCGCATGGCAAAGAACATTGCCCAGCAAATCGAAGAGACGATGCAGTATCCGGGACAAATCCGCATCACGGTCATCCGTGAGAGCCGAGCGACTGAATACGCCAAATAAAATAAACCAATCATCGAAGAGAGGTTGCCTTAGATCCGGCAACCTCTTTTTTAATTCATCTCAATGGTCGTCGTTTTTTGAGAGATCAACCTTTATCCCTTATTCAGATTATCTTGTTGATTTGAGATAGGCCTGACCAAGCAGGTGTGACCAAAAAACAGCCCCATAGGCTGTGGTTATTAATAAACCGATACCAAAAAACACAATTCCCAAAGGAGCTATGACCATCATCGCCACAAACTGGCCGATGACCACCAATACCCACGATCCAATAGAATTTCTTAGTAGTGCAAAAAGTTCCCGAAAATTAAAGCCTGCACCAAATCGATCCTTTGCGAGAAAATTGGCAAAGGCTGCTGAACCTACCAAAAACCATAAAATAAATAACAGCAGCCCAACCAGGCTAAACAATCCACCCAAAATTATCAGTAATCCACCGGCGAGCCCTTCAGCATTGAGACCCAACCTTGCCAACAAAATTGTTACTGTGAAGAAGATGGCGGCGGGCAGGGCATAGGCAAAATCAATGATGGAAGCAAAAAAGCCGCGCCGTAAATCTGGGCCAAATGCCACCTTCGGAAGCTCACCTTCCGCGTGACCATCCATTACCGTTTTTCCCACCTTCAGCCCCCAACCGCCAAGAACCAGCACCCCTACCACTGGAATCAGACCCCACAAAGCCACAATGACAAGCTTCTTAAACCACGCTTTATCCAAGAATACGTATCTGAACGATAGTCCAAAATCCATGCCATCCTCCTTTCAAAAGCTGGTTCTTGCATCCAATCAATACACCTTAAATGTACCTAATCAGATATACATACTCCAAATAAATCAATCACCGAACGCACTTTTTGGATTAAAGAAAAGTGGATACAAGCATTAATTAAAAACTGTAGAGGGCTTCTGATCTTAAAGTGTCAGGAACAGCAAATGGTCAAATCGCGATAAATCCAACGGAAGATCCTTACAAGAACGGGTTGTTTTCTCGCTCATACCCCACCGTGCTCTCCGGTCCATGTCCTGGCAGCAACCGGGTCTCATCCGGCAGTGAAAACACCTGGGTCTGAATGCTGTTCAACAGGGTATCTGCGTCTCCCCCCAGCAGATCCGTGCGGCCGATGCCCTGGTTAAAGATCACATCCCCACAAAATAAAACACCCAGGCTCTCAACATAAAAGACGACATGTCCAGGGCTGTGTCCTGGTGCATGGCGGACTTCGGCAACAGGCGCCTGATCCTGACCAAGTCCCAAAAGCATCTTATGTTTAAATAATTGAGAAACTGCCGGCAGCCTGGGGATTGACAGTCCAAACTTCGCCGCGCCACCATCTTGTTCGTACCAAATTTTATCTTCTGGGTGTAAGCCCACTGGTAAAGGCGGATCATAGGCCTTTGCAATCTCTCCAGCACCAGCAATATGATCAAAATGCGCGTGGGTCAACCAGATGCCGCGCAAAGTCCAGCCCTGCTCTTGAGCGCGATCAACCACGGACTGGGATTCAAAACTGGGATCAATCACCACCGCATCTCCAGTGGCGTTATCGCCCAGCAGGTAAACATTATTGGGTAACGGCCCCAGGGTCAGAGATATTGTTTCAAGCATCATGATAAACTTCCTTTTCTATTAAGTGTCCGTCTATGTTTTTCCCGGGACGGTGAGAATTAAAGAAACGTATGCTTAAGAGGATCGCAGGGATGAGTATCACCAAACTAACCGGAAAAATTGAAGCTGGCCGCCAATCATATAAAAAACCTGCCAGGATTGGCGCAACCATGAATGCCAGGGCGTTCAGTGTTTCCACCATGCCAAAAGCCAAACCCACCTCACGCTCACGTACCAGCGGCCTCACCAACGCCACGGTCATCGCTCGACACAATCGGTACCCACCCAGGAACAAGTAGCCCATTACAAACCAGGGAAAATGTCCCCCCTGCCAGATCAAGATGCTGAACAACATCAATCCCCCCTGCCCAATGATCATCGCCATACCTGCGGAAAGGTTGCCAAAGATCAGCATCATCAAGACACTGCCCAGGGCACCAATCGAGCCAAGCTGACCAATCTGCCCGAGGGATAATTCCCGCTGATTTTGCAAGAAATTGGGAGCCAGGGGTTGGGGCAGGGTCACTGCGATCATCACCACGGCAATCACAGCCAGCATATTCAAAAAACGACGATTCCGCAACAGGTTGCCATCTCCCTCAATCACCGTTAAATCCGCTAAGGGTTGCTTTCGAACAAACAGGATGATCAGGGTCGAAACAGCAAATAAAACCCCGGCAGCATAATAGACTGAGCGCAGGCTTAAGCTTTCTGCAACCAGCCCGCCAAGAATTGGCCCCAAGATGCCGCCCACATTATAGGTGGCAGAAATAAAACTAACCGCTCTACCAACAGACCATTTCCCTCGGGCTCCCTGAATATAGGTGTTGAGGGGTGCCATCACAGAGGAGGTGAGCCCATACAGCAGCAATCCCACCACAAAAAAGCCCAGGGAAGGTGCCAGTCCCATCACCCAGGCTGCGACCAAACCGCAGATCCAGGAAAACCACATCATCGGACGCCGGCCAATTTTGTCAGCCAGGTAACCTGCAGGGATCTGCGAAATACTCATCACCAGACCGTTAATGCCCAATATCACCCCGATCAAAATGGGATCGGCACCCAATTGCTGAATGTAAAGGGGCTGAAAGATGAAAAACATACCCTCACCAATGCCCCAGGTCAGCATGGAAGCTGAAATAATTTTCAAGTCACGTGTCATTGACGAGCCTTTATGCGCGAGTCAGTTTCTCCAGGGGCTGCACTTCCCTCGGTAATTGACTTAATGATTCCATGCCAGTTTCGGTCACGACCACATCATCCTCAATACGCACGCCGCCCTTACCTGGCAGGTAAATGCCAGGTTCAACGGTAAAGGTCATGCCGACTTGCAGGGTCTGCTGGTTTCCATCGTAGATGTAAGGCGCTTCGTGGGCTTCTAATCCCAACCCATGCCCGGTACGGTGGATGAAGGCATGTCCATAACCAGCCGCATCGATGACGGCGCGGGCGGCCCGATCAACCGCGCCTGCCGCTACTCCAGTCTGCACAGCTTCGCGGCCTGCAAGGTTAGCGTGCAAAACGATCTCCCCCACCTGGAGCAGTTCTGGGTCGACCTCACCGAATGTGAAGGTGCGGGTCATATCCGAGAGGTATCCTTGATATGCTGCGCCCCAATCCACCAGCACTAGGTCACCAGGTTTTAGGGTGCGATCGCCTGGCACAGCATGCGGGTTGGCTGTGTTCTCACCAAATGCCACGATCGGTGAGAATGGTAAGCCAGGATCAGACCCGGCGCGCAATAATTGAATGATAAGTTCGTTGGCAGCTCCCTGTTCAGTAAATCCCTCCCGAAATCCTTGCAATGTTACCAGGAGCGCCTCTTCAGCAATCCGGGCTGCCTCCCGCATGTTATCAATTTCTTCCTGATCCTTGATAAGACGCAGGTCTGCGAGGCAGTCACTGGCATCCACAAAGGCTGCGTCGGCAAAAGCGTCTCCCAGGTACATCATTTCCAAATAGCGCATCTGGGTCGATTCAACCCCCAGCTCTTCACCAGGCAGTTGTAAATGATCGGCAGCACGTTTAAAAGCTTCTGCTCGGGTCTCAGGATCATCGCTGTAGGTGAAAGCCGGTATTTCCACGGCAAGGCCCTCCAGCTTACCCGCTTCCAAGGCGGGCAGCACCAACGCGATGGTCCCTTGCACCGAAACCAAGAACACTGTCGGACGCTCCATCAGGTGAAAATGCAGTCCCGTCAGGTAGGTTAGTGTCGGACTAGGATTCAGGGCAATCCCATCAAACCCGGTTTCACCCATCAGTTGGATCAATTTTTCTATACGTCGCTGCATCGTCTCATCTCCTTCGCAATCATTGCGGACAATTATACTGGGAGTGATTTGTGAATGGTGAAAAGTTAATGGTGAATAGTGAATGGTGAATAGTACATCGTAATTCAGCTAAAAATATGTCTCAAATAACAGGATTTTTTAACCATTTTCTAGTTACCGAAATGTAATTACTATCACCCAAACATGAAATCCTTAATGCAAAGCAATGCAGTACCATTCACAATTCACCATTCACCATTCTCTATACACTTTTCTTGACTCACCCTTAATTTACAATATAATTAAGACATAAATTATCATTTTTATTTGGAGATAATACCTGATGCTGATCTGCTTGTGTCTGGGGCGGGGTCGCTAACCACCGCACAGACAGAACAAACTGGAAAACCCTACAGCCAGTCGATCTGGGCGGCGGAGCGCCCCGCAATATAAGTGATGCGGTGAAGTATATCTGCCGCTTTTGTTATTAAACCGACTGGCTGCCTGATTTAAGCTGTTGACATCAACAGGAATCATATTTTGGAGAAAGACAATGAAAATTTACAATGACATCACCGAATTGGTTGGAAACACACCGCTGGTCCGTCTTAACCGGCTAAATGCAGCTGGTTTAGCAGAGATTGTGCTTAAACTTGAATATTTCAATCCAGCCCAGAGCGTAAAGGATCGCATCGGCGTGGCGATGATCAATGCTGCCGAAGACGCCGGGCTGCTTACCCCAGACAGCATCATCGTTGAACCCACCAGCGGCAACACTGGCATTGCTTTGGCTTTCACCGCCGCCGCCCGTGGTTATCAATGTGTCATTATCATGCCAGAAAAGGTCAGCTATGAACGCAAGATGATGATGAAAGCCCTAGGTGCAGAGTTGATCCTGACTCCAGCAGACGATGGCATGGACGGTGCGATTGCCAGAGCTGAACAACTGGTCGCTTCAGACCCCCGTTACTTTATGCCCAACCAGTTTTCAAATCCCGCTAACCCGGAAGTTCACCGCCGGACAACGGCCATGGAGATCTGGAACGACACCGATGGCAAGGTCGATATCCTCGTCGCTGG
>SLIC01000084.1 GCA_007135845.1 Candidatus Brevefilum sp. | reverse complement strand
TTGTGGTCACCAAAATACACACCAGATAATCCCGTCCCACTGGACAGGTTACACAGCGAAATGCGCGCGGAACACGCCCAGGTGCGTCAGTTCTATTCAGGAAAAGATGAAGCCATGTTGGGAAATGTGTTTGTCTTTGACCCCCTGTTCGGATTCCTGAACCTGATCGTTACCCTGCAGATCGGAGTTTACCATGACCAGCTCCATTATGATGATGTAATCGCCCTTGCGAAGGAATTCAAAACATCCTCATTACAGAATACATCTCAGCCCCATTGAAATAATTGGTTAACGAATGTTTTGATGAAATTTTAATGGAAAAACCCCGTGCGGTTCAGTGTCCGGTCAATTACAGCACTTCAAACAGCAGCACTAGGTAATACCCAATCAGTGCTGCCCAAATCCAGGTATCGATGCGGTCAAGAATGCCGCCATGACCAGGGATCAGGTTGCCGGTATCCTTAACACCTGCGGTGCGCTTGAACATGCTGATCAATAAATCGCCCACTGGAGTCAGGATCGACAGCACACAACCCATCAAAGCACCCTGCCAGATGGGTGTCGTACCAGGCAGGAAAGCCACTGAGCGCCACAGCAGCACCAGCAGTGCGCCAAAGATCGTTCCCGCAAAGATGCCGCCCATTAAGCCTGCCCAGGTCTTCCCCGGGCTGAGCCGAGGCGTCATTTTGCGTTTCCCCAGCCACTTACCCATAAAATATGCCCCTGAATCCGCCAGCCAGACCGCCGGCAGGGCTGTCAACAACCAGCCGCGTCCATCATCCAGCGCCCGCATAGGGATAAAAGCCCCACCTACCCAGCCCAGGTATAAGATCCCGGCCAGGTGGAGGGCAAAAACAATCGCAGTATCAGCGGCACCTTTTTCATAATCGATCAGGGCTGCCACGGCAGTCATCAGTACCACTAACGACAAAAGGATGCCAAGATAGGCATCCAAAATAAACCAGTGTTGTGCCACAAATAAAATCACACCAGCAACCAGCACTGCCAGTGAAACACGGTAGCCCATCTGGTCGAACAAGCGTGTGTATTCAAATGCAGCAACGAGCAGCAAGCCCAGGATAAACAGGTTAAAAATCCAGCCGCCGATATAGATCAGGACTAAAACCAGCGGCACAAATATCACGGCTGCCTTCACACGTTGTGATAGCATGGAATTTAGAAAATCCTCACGAGTCTTTCAAACCGCCGAAACGACGATCCCGCTGAGCATACACCTCAACTGCTTTTTGCAATTCCTCTTCGCTGAAATCAGGCCAGTAAACCTCTGGGAAATACCACTCTGAATAAACAGTTTGCCAGGTTAGGAAATTGCTGGTGCGCTTCTCGCCGGAAGTGCGGATGACCAGGTCAGGGTCGGGGAGATTACACGTAAACAAGTATTCCCTGAACAAACTTTCATCAACCTTTTCTGGAGGCACCTGGTCAGCCAGCATCCTTTTGATCGCGCAAATGATCTCATCGCGTCCCCCATAGTTAAACGCCAGGACAATCGTGATGCGTTTGTTTTCCCTGGTCAGATCAATTGCCTGCTGAACTTTCGCCTGGAGTGCCTTCGACAGACCGTTAAGGTGACCAATATGCACCAAGCGTGCACCTTCCTTGTTTAATTCATCCAGTTCACGGTCGATCACATCCGAGAGGATGTGCATCAATCCCGTCACTTCCGCTTTTGGGCGGGCCCAGTTCTCTGTTGAAAAAGCATATAATGTGAGATACTCAATGCCCAGCCTGGCACTGGCACGGATGATCGTGCGCAGGTTTTCTGTTCCAGCTCGGTGACCTGCAATACGCGGCAATCCGCGTTCCTTAGCCCAGCGACCGTTGCCATCCATAATAATGGCAACATGCCGGGGTACATTGGTTAGTTTTTTAGTTGATTCCTCAGATGTCATTCAGTTTACACTTCCATGATCTCTTTTTCTTTGCGCTCTCCGATCTCATCAACTTTTTTAATTAATTTATCGGTCAGGTCTTGGAGGTCTTTCTCACCGCGTTCCTGGTCATCTTCAGAGATCAGGCTTTCTTTTTGAAACTCACGCAAATCACGGATCAGGTCGCGACGAACATTACGAATCCGCACGCGGGTCTCTTCCATCCGGTTATGAACCATCCGGACGAGCTCTCGCCGGCGCTCTTCAGTCAGTTGGGGAAGGGACAGGCGGATCATTTTGCCGTCATTATTCGGTGTCAGCCCCAGGTCTGAGGCCATGATAGCACGCTCGATATCCCTTAGGGTCGTAGGATCAAAGGGACGGATCAAAAGCTGGCGTGGTTCAGGCACACTGATTGACGCCAATTGTATCAGGGGGGTGTTCGCACCATAATAATCGACTGGCATCCGTTCCACCAGCGCTGGTGAGGCGCGTCCGGTGCGAATGGCTGAAAGGTCGTCCTCCAATGAATCCAGTGCAGCCTGCATTCGTTCAGCTGCTTCTCGCAAGGTGTCTTTGATCATGTTCTTCCTCCAATGATTCGTTGCATTTTATTATGGATTAAGCATACAACAAAAATCCCCGCTCGTCTAGCTTGCGAGGAAATCATCTTATTACAAGATTAGTCTATGGTTAAAAACTTCGCAATCTTTGTACTGACATCCTGGGGCTGCTTTGGGCAGGTTTGGATTCAGTCACAGTCGATTTATTCCTAAAGTACTATCACACAATACTTATTCAGTAACCAGTGTACCGACCTTTTCACCGCGCAGGGCTTTGGGCAGGGCTTCCTCATCCCATAAGTTCAGCACCAGGATGGGCAGCTTATTCTCCATACACAGCGAGATGGCAGTACTGTCCATTACCTCCAAACGGCGGTTAAGGGTTTCAATATAGGACAGTTGATCGAACTTCTTTGCTTCCGCATGCTGGTTGGGGTCCATATCGTAGACTCCATCGACCTTGGTGGCTTTGATCAACACATCAGCACTGATCTCCATGGCACGCAGGGCTGCCGCGGTATCGGTGGAAAAATAAGGATTGCCCGTGCCGCCTCCAAAAATGACAACACGGTCTTTTTCCAAGTGGCGGATAGCCCGGCGCCGAATATAAGGTTCTGCTACGGAGCGCATTTCAATGGCGGACTGTACCCGGGTATATACATCGATGCGCTCAAAGGCATCCATCAGTGCCAGGGCATTCATCACCGTTGCCAGCATGCCCATATAGTCAGCAGTAGCCCGGTCCATACCGGCGTGCAGACCAGCCCGACCGCGCCACAGGTTGCCCGCGCCAATCACAATCGCCACATCCACACCCATCTCGTGGACTTCTTTAACCCGCTGAGCAATATCTGTCGCCTGGATGGGGTCAATCCCAAACCCATCCTCCCCAGCCAAAGCTTCGCCGCTTAATTTTAGCAAAATCCGTCGGTAACCCAAGTTATTCTCGTGCGCAGCCATCCAACCCTCCTATCACCTCTTGATCATTGACTGAAAATAAAGCCAACCTGGTGGTTGGCTTTAGCGTTGTTATGCTTCCTCTTCAGTGTCTTGTTCTTCGCCAGACTCAGCACCCAGCTCCCAGCGGACAAACCGCCGGACAACAATTTTTTCACCGAGTTTGATAACCTGCTCGTGAATCAGGTCTTTCACCGTCATGCTGCCATCGCGCACATACGCCTGGTTCATCAGCACGGTTTCTTCTTTAAATTTCTTCAGGTAGCCCTCAACGATTTTGGGGACGATTTGCTCGGGTTTTCCTTCTTCTTTTGCCCGCGCTGCGGCTATCTGGGCTTCATGATCCAAAACAGCCTGGGGGATATCGTCTTCAACCAGATAAAGCGGGTTGGCTGCAGCAATCTGCAGTGAAAGCTCATGGGCCAGGTTGAGGAAATCCGGCGAGCGGCCGACAAAATCGGTCTCGCAGTTGACCTCAACCATAACAGCCAGACGGCCTTCACCGTGGGAATAGATATCAATCACACCCTCAGAGGCTTCCCTGCTGGCGCGTTTTGCAGCTTTTGCCAGGCCTTTTTCACGCAGGATATCAGCGGCTTTATTGAAATCGCCCTCAGCCTCACGCAGCGCTGTCCGGCATTCAAGGATACCGCATCCTGTGGCATCCCGTAAATCTTTAATCATTTCAGTGGTAATTTCCATTTTTCAGTCCTATTTCAACCTTAACCAATTTTGTCTTTAGTTTTCTTCAACGTCTTCTGATGTGACTTCGTCTGCATCCTCTGCCGGTTCGTCTTCGTCAGCGGCATCGTCTGCTGGGGATTCTTCAGTTGCTTCTGCGATCACATCTTCAACCTCAGCTTCAGCCTCGACATCTTCTACTTCATCAACAGGCAGATCTTCATCTTCGACTACTTCTTCATCTGCAACAATTGATTCGTCTTCGAGGTCCTCTTCCAGTTCCTCTTCTTCAAGGTCACTGGGTTTGGGGCGTCGCGTTGAGTCAAGGTGCTTCAAGGTAGATGCGCCTAACAGCTCTTCATCTTCCATCTCTTCATCTTCATCGATGTAGCGGGAAACCCCTGCCGGCATTGCTTCTGCTTGCAACTCTTCCTCTTCCAAATCCTTACTGCGAATGGCTTTACCCTCCATCACAGCGTCAGCCATCTTGCCAACGATCAGCTTGATCGCCCGGATGGCGTCATCATTAGAGGGGATCACATAATCGATGTTCTTTGGATCACAATTGGTATCCACCATCGCCAACACGGGAATTTCTTTAAGGTTCGCCTCGTGGACGGCGGTATCTTCGCGCATGATATCCACAACAAACAGAACATCGGGTAAGCGCTTCATGTTGCGGATACCGCTGAGCCGATGTACCAGGCGGGAGATATCACGCTCGATCATCAACCCTTCTTTCTTCGTCAGCAAGTCGAGTTCGCCGCTGTCGCGCATGCGTTCCAGCCGCTCCAACTCGAAGATGCGCTGCTGAATGGTCGACCAGTTGGTGATCGTCCCACCCAACCAGCGTTCGTTGACGTAGGGCATACCACAGCGTTCTGCCTCTTCGCGGATGGTGTCCTGCGCCTGACGCTTGGTACCCACAAACAAGACGGTGCCCCCTTCAGCAACCCGGTCGCGAAGAAAGGCATAAGCGTCATCCAGCAATTGGGCTGTCTGCTGAAGGTCGATGATATGAATCCCATTGCGTTCCGTAAAGATATAACCCCGCATCTTCGGGTTCCATTTATTGGTGCGATGACCAAAGTGTACACCGCTCTCGAGGAGCGCTTTCATTGTAACAACAGGTGACATTTTATAAACTCCTTTGCGTTTTAACCTCCGCCTCCTTCTGGCTTATCCCTCACCCATCATATGGGCACGCAGGACAAATCCGGAGGCGTGTGAATTGGTGCTGTCAGCCTGATCTGACAGCGGTAGTAGTATATCATATGGAAAGTGAAAAGGGAAGTGGGCGCGTAGCGCGTTTGCCTTGCTAGGCACACTTGCCAAAAATTTTAACAACCTTTTACATGACCCGTTGACAAACCGCCTCGATTGTGCGATACTTCAGTCAACAAACAAGCACCTCGCTTTATAAAGGCAATCCCACGAAGTGAGGAGGTGGTGTACATGATAGACAGTAGTAGTTACTTAACAAAGGCTGTGGCACCCCTCCTCGATAGTCTTCGATAAGGGTGCTGCAGCCGAAACCGAATGCCGTCCGCCCCGCGGGCGGCTTTCTGGTTTAAGCTGATATGGAGTTGGTCTACACGGTATAACGCTGATTCCAACTTTCCGGGAAGGTCAGCCCATTCCCATAGATAAAACGAATCAACTGCCCGTGATGCTGGACTTCGTGCTCGAGCAGATCGAAAGCCAGTTCCACCTGGACCTCACTCAAACCTGAAAAGTCGATTTCGTTCAAGTGCTGAAGGGATGCTTCCAGCGCGGCGAGCACAGCTTGCTTGACCAGCGGCGTTGCCAGGCTGCACGAGAATCCCTGCCAGCCGCCCTTCTCGATGGCCCTGAGATAACTTTCTCGAGCACCAACAATACACCACAGCTGGTCTGCTATGCGGTTGGAGGACAAACCAGGTAAGTCCAGGCTTAAGCAGCTTTCATCAAGATGCAGGATCAGATCGTGTGTAAGTGTGAAAGACCGATCCAATCTTGTCCGTAATTGTTGATTCGTACAATTTACCATTTACTTTTTGCCATTCACTCAAACAGAGCTATCCATCGGCTGAGGTTACAAGCAACTGAGGAGAAAAAACTCGGAGAGAAATTGTTAATGCTTAATCTTAGGGCCAAGATTTCCAATTGCTAATTCATTTTCAGAAGCCATCAACCTATTCCATTTTATGGGACTTTTTTATGAAGCATTGTCATCAGTTTTTAGCTCAAACTCAATGCCCCAACTAATCCCAAATTTATCAATAAAGCTTCCAAAAACCGAGTCCCAGAACGTCTTATCAACTGGCATGGTGACTACGCCGCCATCACTCAGCTTTTCAACGATCCTGTAAACATCTTCGGCCGAATTTACTTGCAGGTGAATGTGGAAATTCGTTCCAAAATCAACCGGTGCCTCTTCCCATGTATCGCTGAAAAATAAAAATTGACCATCTTCAAAAGTCAGCGAACTGTGCAGTACTTTTTCTTCCCAATTTTCACTAATGGATATTCCCTCTTCACTTGGAAGGTCTTTAAATCTAAGAATGTCCAATTTGCCGCCCAAGACGGCATGATAAAAATTAATGGCCTCTTCGCAGTTACCATTAAACGAAATATAGGGAATTGCTTTCATTCGATTGCTCCTTATTGATTAAGTCTTCAAACACATAACAAATTTCGACTTTTGGATGAGTATTTCTAATTTCAACCTATCCAGTTTTACTCATACAAGTGAGGTTTTAGATAAGCATCATATCTAAATAAACCCGGACTTGCTGATCAAGATTCAGCAAAAGCCATGTCCCGGGATTCAAGTTCTTCTGCAAGTATGCGGACTGCCTTGGGACCTACACCGTGGATCTCCAACAACTGCTTAGCCGTCACGGTTGTTAACTGCTCATAGCGTGTATATCCATTCAGTGCTAACTCACGCTTGGCAACCTTACCAATCCTCTGTGTGAATTCCGATTGCGTTTGATTATCTTGTGCCATCATCGAAGTATCCTTTCCGTAAGACTCTCACTATACTTCAAATGACAAGGCGATCGAAAATTCTTGGCACGATATGCACCCGATAAGCTTGATGATCAAGTCAGCACAACGCGCTCAAATTTACAGCAGTCAACAAGATACGCCATTGAAAATGAGGATTTATCTGTCGATTTAATGTCATTCTAACAAGGGGTGAAATTACAATCAACCACAAGGAATGTAAATAAGCCAAACACAAATCTGCTGGATCTGCCGGGACATCGGCTTGCATGACAACCAGACCCTTGATGTAAACCGCTAGGATGCAGACCAACAGGTTATCATCCTAATTAATTGGAATTATAAATCTGCATCACCGTCTCTAGTCGTTTTTGATGATTCCTGGCATATGTCTCGTACTCGTTTGCAAGAAACCATTGAATCCATGCATGAGCGGCATATTCGAGCGCCTCAGGAAAATACATGTGTTCCTGGGCAGATAACGGCCTGAGCGATTCATAACCCTGGATAACCTCACGAATCAACGCAACATCCATGAAATTCTCAGCATAGGAGCAAACCCCCATCACGGTGACGGCAAGATCGACGATGTAGAGGTTTTCACCAGCTTCTTCAAAATCGCATATGGCCATAATCCTTTCCTGGGTCGCCAAATCGACCAGTGCATTGCCTGTGTGAAAATCCCCATGGATAATGCCTGTTGGCAAAGCCTGAGAAAACAACGGTGACTTGATTCCTGAAGTCCCAGGATTCATGAGACCCCTGGTGTTCGGCTGTGGCAGATACCTCACTGCCAGATGAAAGCCAGCTAACATACGCCCAAATTCACGTGCAAGGTGGAGCGTAATCATCTTGGGCACAACGCCATGGATCCTTCGAGAAACTACGGCGCGATGGTGCCCACGATCAAACACAAATATCCCATCGCGATTGCACAAATACCTGGGTGCACCAATGCCGGCATTTGCAAGAGACTTTTGGATCGCCACATCGTTCTCAACCGTTTTTATGGGTTGATTAATCAAGAACTTCACCACGAACTCATCCTGTGGTGTAGTAACAAAATAGTTATGATTTGAAATACCAAGGGTTACCGGAGCAATTTTCTCTGGAGGATCAAATCCATAAAACAATAGTATTTCTGGTATGAGGGTTATTTCAATATCAGATCGATGAGTCATTTGAAAAATTGGGCTCGTTATGAGCGATAGAATCGTAGAATCTTTTTTCTATCTCTGAAAGGTGTCAATCAACCGGTCTGTTCAATTATATAATCAGTGCTTACTATTAAGGTTACAGAATAATCAGAAAATCCGAACTGGGAATTGAAGGCTACAAACGCGCGTTTGAGCTGGAACTAAACGCGATGCTGCTATTACAGATCACGAAACTGTGGGGATATCTTCATATCCTTCCTCATCACAAACTGCTCAGCTGTTTCATAATACAGGTTAAAACCCATTTCCTTGAAGATTTCGGCAGGTCCCATGTAATCCTCTGCTTCATTAATGAAGACTTTTTTCGGATATGCCTCCACAAAATCAAAACCGTCTTGAGCTGCATCCCGACAGACACGCGCCAACAACAGCTTAGCAATACCCTTTCTTCTCATTTCCGGAGCAATCGCAAAGCAGAATACCGATTTCACCTTTATGCCTGGATGGGATTCCGTTGTTTGGACGGAACCCATAAATCACAGCCAAAAGTAGCATTTCAGGCAATCCGCTTTCGTGTTGGCGTTGCACCATCCCACAACCTCATCATCACAATAGGCAAGATAGCCTTGTATTTTGCTGCCCTTGACATATCGGATGGCGTAATTCCTTCTTACTTCAACCGATGATGAAAAATCTTTACCTTCATAATCATCATTGCACCACCACACACAGTAACACTTATGATCAACTTTATTGTCAGCATGAGGTGTTGTATCAAAGAATCTCACATAATCTTCCACAAGGTTGGGCGTCAATTTTCGAATTTCGATGTTCATTTGGTTGCTCCGATCGTGTTTGTTATAAGTGATCGATGCGCCGAGATATGGGCTTGCCCATTTACTTTATCGATCAACCGGTTAATCCATTAAATTAATGGAGCCAATATTTTTAATGAAACATACTTTAACTATATTGCTAATTTGCAGTATCAAAGGATGATTATGGTACGATATACAGCATAACAGTATAAAAATCAAATCTGTTTGGCTGGGACAGGGCTGCACCTACCAGGATTATATATCAATTTCGAAAGACGATTTTCCTGCCAATTTAATATCGAACAACCAGAAGGTATGATTAT
>SLIC01000076.1 GCA_007135845.1 Candidatus Brevefilum sp. | reverse complement strand
GTCAGTTGCCCGCCTTCTTCAAAGCCGACATAACCGGGAGGTGCCCCGAACAGGCGGCTGACGGTGTGCTTCTCCTGGTATTCGCTCATGTCGATGCGCACCATGGCATCCTGGTCGTTAAACAGGAATTCTGCCAGGGCTCGGGCCAGCTCGGTTTTACCGACACCAGTGGGACCTAAGAAGATAAACGAGCCAATCGGTCGGTTGGGGTCCTGTAAACCCGCCCGGGCGCGCCGGACGGCGTTGGAAACAACATCCACGGCTTCATCCTGGCCGACCACCCGTTGATGCAGGCGTTCTTCCATGCGCATCAACTTTTGCATTTCGCCCTCCAACAGGCGCGAAACGGGAATACCGGTCCACTTAGCGACGATTTGGGCAATCTCTTCGGCATCAACCTCTTCTTTAAGCAGCGTAAATTCACTTTGCAGTTCCTTCAAGCGTGCCTCGGCCTCTGCCAGGCGAGATTCAAGGTCATTCATTGTGCCATAGCGCAGGCGGGCAGCCTTCTCAAGGTCAGCTTGCCGTTCGGCCTGTTCGATCTCAATTTCTGTTTGATCCATCTGTTCTTTGATGTCGCGGATTTCCTGGATGGCTTTCTTTTCAATCTCCCAGCGGGTATGAAGCTGGTTGGCCTGTTCACGCAGGTCGGCCAGTTCTTTTTCAATGTTTGCCAAGCGCTCTTTTGAGGCTTTGTCTTTTTCTTTTTGCAGTGCCTGGCGTTCAATTTCAAATTGCATGATGGCGCGATCGACTTCATCCAGGGCTTGGGGTTTTGAATCGATCTCGGTTCGTAAGCGGGCTGCGGCTTCATCAATCAGGTCGATGGCCTTATCTGGCAGGAAGCGGTCAGCAATGTAGCGGTGGGAAAGGGTGGCTGCAGCAATCACCGCTGGGTCAGTGATGCGTACACCATGGTGCACCTCGTAGCGCTGCTTTAACCCGCGCAGGATGCTGATGGTATCCTCAACTGAAGGTTCGGTTAAATACACTGGCTGAAAACGGCGTTCCAAAGCAGCATCTTTTTCGACGTGTTTGCGATATTCATCCAGGGTTGTAGCACCAATCATGTGCAATTCACCCCGGGCGAGCATTGGCTTGAGCATGTTACCGGCGTCCATGGCGCCCTCAGCCGCGCCGGCACCGACCACGGTGTGCATCTCATCAACGAACAGCAGGATCTCGCCAGCCGAATCCGTAATTTCCTTGAGGACGGCTTTCAGCCGTTCTTCAAACTCACCACGGTACTTGGCACCCGCAATCAGCGAGCCAATATCTAACGCGATGATCTTCTTGTTCTTAAGACCATCAGGAACATCACCATTGACAATGCGCTGCGCCAGCCCCTCGACGATGGCGGTCTTGCCCACGCCTGGTTCGCCAATCAGTGCGGGGTTATTCTTCGTTCGGCGGGAGAGGATCTGCACGATGCGGCGGATCTCCTCATCACGACCGATGACGGGGTCTAATTTTCCGGTCCGGGCCAGGGCGGTCAGGTCACGCCCGTATTTTTCCAGCGCTTCATAGGTCGATTCCGGTGTCTGTGTGGTTACACGCTGTGAACCGCGCACCTCTTTAAGTGCTTTGAGGATGGCGTCTTTGGTCAAACCATAGCTGGAGAGTCGTTTACCTTCAGAACTTTCTGTCAGACCCATCAGAAGGTGTTCGGTGGATACATACTCATCTGACATGCCCTTGGCATAGCGCTCTGCAGTGCTGGCAACCTCTGCAGCAGACCGTGCAAGACCTGGTTGACCACCGTCACCACCATAGACTTTGGAACGTTTCTCCAGGTCATTCTGTACGTCTTCACGCAGCGCCAGGGGACTGCCGGCCACCTTGGTCACAACGGCAGGGACTACGCCCTGTTCCTGCTGTAAGAGAGCCAGGAGCAGGTGCGCAGGTTCGATGTTCTGGTGATTGAATTCTGCCGCCAATGACTGGGCCTGGATCAACGCTTCTTGTGCTTTTTGTGTATATTTATTTAAGTCCATAATTTTTCTCTCTCTATTTTTTGTGTATGTGCATATACAACAGACAGTTTTTCACGATTCGTATCTTTACGATGTATATTTTAAAGCAATTTTATGCATCTTAATCATAGCCGGGATGTATTTGAGAAATGTTAAAGGGTTATCAGATTAATACTAACAAAATCAAAAATCAGATATCAAAGGAATAATTGCGCGAAACTGCGTAGGAGCATTGGATAATCAGCATAAATCTTGCAATGAAAACAAGGGGTAACGTGATCCTTTGATTGAAGGCGTATTGATAATGTTTGATATAATTAAGTAGAATATATTTAACCAGATGTTTAGAAAGGATTCTGTGTCAATAAGTATTTGACATCAACCCGAATAAACATTAAACTAAGACTATAAATATAATTAAAAAAAGTTCTGGTGAAATCCATAATTGATGAACTCTCGAGGAGGTTCGATGACCACTAATAAATTTCAGGCGACCATGCGTTCAGGTCCGATGCCCGGTAAGACTTTTCCGATTGAGGAAGGAGAGAACATCCTGGGACGTGACCTGGCGAATGAAATCGTTATTAGCGATCCAGAAGTTTCCCGGCGGCATGCTCGCTTTTTCATAAGAGATGAGAATGTCTTTGTTGAAGATTTAGGGTCGACCAACGGCACATTTCTCAACGGTGAGCGTATATCTAGCCCGCAACAGCTTCGAACAGGAGACGTGATTACCTTTGGCGAGAGTGTTGTGCTGGTGTTTGAGAAAATCACCGAAGCACCTGTTGAAACGATCGAGACCCCACCTATTGATCCCTTCCCGGAGCAGGGATACCCGCCGCCGCCACCACAGCCAGTTTTTGGGCCGGATACCTACCAGCCGCCACCAGATACTGGCTATTATCGACGAACAGGGCCGGTAACACCAACACCCGAAGAAGAAGAACCGGCAGTCCCGATGAAGCCTACCCGCGATAAGAAAGGTAAACGCGGCGGTTTACCAACCTGGATGATCATCTTGCTTGTTGCTATTGTTGTTATCGTATGTGTGATCACAGTCACGTTGTATTTCATGCCAGCCTCATGGTGGTGTGCGATCACATTTGACGCACTGGCCGGCTGCCCATTACCCTGACCAGTTAATTATTTAAAACTTCAATCCCGGACAAGACTGCCCGGGATTGATGATTTTAATCTATAAGGTCGTTGTTATTGGGGGTTTTAGATCACTGTTCCTGCAGCAATGGGTCTTTAATCGAATAATTCGATTTCAGCTATCTATGGATGGTGAAAACTGTGTGGCCGCATCCTAACGGGCCAGCCAATGGTATAGTGAGAGAGAAACCCGCCAGCCTTTTCAATTTGGTCCAGGATACGATCAATGCTAGCCAGGGATGCTGCTACCCTGGTGTAATCTTCAGATCGAAGTCCGTCATGGGCTTCGAGGAAGTGGTGCTCGACGATCACGTTCACGGGGGCTTTTTCACGATAAGCATAATCGCCCACAATCTCTGCTTCCCGCATGTGGCGCACTGGCGGCCACCAAGCAGAGCGGAAATGGGCACTGGGGATGGCGATTGTTTGATAGCGACGCAGCATATCATAGGTTTCTATTGTCAGGCGGACGTCATCTTTTACGTCCTGGTCGATCTCCAAGCCCTCTAAATAAGCGATGAAGTTTTCCTCCAGTTCAGCCAGGTCGATGCCAAAGCGTGATTCAAGGGCGGAAGAAATGATCACGTCATCGCTGGGTCCCTCGGGCAGGTTGAAGTAGAAATCGATGAAAGTCTCCCATCCCCAGATTTCATCAAGATAAGCGACCAATGCGGCTGCTTCCATGTAGCCAATTTCATGTTGCGCTGCATAAAAATCATTGACGATCTCAGTGATGGGTAAGTACAGGTCCAAAGCGAGTAAAGCAGCTGCGCGCTGCAGGGGATCACCTTCACGATAATGTCCGCCAGTGAGGTATACGGCAAGCCCTTCCACGAATATCGAGGGTCTGGGTCCTTCCGTGTTAACCAGGCGATCGATTACATGAACAATTTCATGGTGTGCAAGGATATCAAACTCGATCCCAGCCCAGTTCCAATGGGAATAGGTTAATACCGCTTCATCTGTGGCAAAGCCGCCATGGCCAACCACGATGGGGATCAACACGATAGGCAGGGAGTCTTCCATTGGGTTTTCATCAAAAACCCCAGCCGCAGCGAATTGCTCGAGGGCTAAGGCACTCCGTTCTTCGACAATGTCAGTTATTTTTAGTAGATCGGTTTCGGCATCTGTACCTGTGAGGTAATGCAGCGTACAGCAAGGGGTATGTGCAATTGACCAGGCAGCCGTACGATTGCCTGGATCAGGTAAAAGATGCAGCCCTTCGGTCCAGGTGGTGCCACTCTGGGGATGTGTGAAAAGAAACTCGATAAAGCCCGGGTTGCCAGCCTGGGTGTCAAGAAACCAGAAAAAGGTTGCTGACCGGGTGAAACGAGAAAAGGTGGCAGTGTCGATGGTTTGATCGGGTTGATCTGCCAGGGCGATGGTTATTTCTGTACCGCCAATCTCATCACTGCCGGTATAGGTAACTCGTGCACTGAGTACGTCTCCGACGTGGTAAGGGGCAACAGGGTAGAATTCAACCACGAACGCTTCCCCCGTGACTTGTTGGGGGACCTGGTTGAGGTTTATGGTGGTGGGTCCCACCGCCAGGGATAGGGCTGCAAGGATCAGAAACAGTATCCGTGTGATCATAGCTGGTATTCTACCTGAGCATTATTAATGAGATATTAGCGAAAAGAGGTCGATCCTATTCATGCCAATGTGGTGAATTGGGACTATTTGAGCCGTGTGCTATAATCAAATTTTGCGGTAGTATGACAGTAAAGAACAATGTTAGGTGAAATTTGATATGTTTAAAAAGATATCTCAGTTATTAAGTGGGGACCCTTATGGGCGGAAAGTTGAATCATTAAAGGAAATCGTCAATAAGGTCAATGCCTTAGAACAGGAATACGAGGCACTGAGTGATGAGGCTTTATCTGCTAAAACACAAGAATTTAAAGAACGCCTGGATAAAGGTGAAACCCTGGATGACCTCCTGGTAGAGGCTTTTGCCACGGTACGGGAAACCAGCAAGCGCACCCTGGGTCAACGACATTATGATGTTCAGCTCATTACAGGGATCACCCTGCATCGCGGTGAGATCTCCGAAATGAGGACGGGTGAGGGCAAAACACTGGCAGCCACACTCCCGCTCTACCTCAACGCGCTGACCGGGCAGGGTGTTCACCTGGTAACGGTGAATGATTACCTGGCACGGCGAGACGGCCGCTGGATGGGGACGATCTTCCGCTTTCTTGGTCTGTCGGTAGGTATTTTACAGATGGCCGCCCGCACCGAAAATGGTCGCATGGCCTTTATCTATGATCCCGAGCAGCGTTCCCCGATTGAGGAGCAGGACCAGGTGCGCATGGTTCACCGCAAAGCGGCTTACCAGGCGGATATCACCTATGGGACGAATAATGAATTTGGTTTCGATTACCTGCGGGACAACCTAGCCAACAGTAAGGACAACCGTGTTCAACGCGGTCATTATTTTGCCATCATTGACGAGGTTGACAATATCCTCATTGATGAAGCCCGCACCCCATTGATCATTTCGGGACCTTCTCACGAGGATTCCGAATGGTATATCCGCATGGCACAGGTGGTTAAACAGCTGCTGCCAGAGGATTATGAGATCAGTGAAAAGGATCGTACGGTTTCGCTGTCAGAAATTGGGTTGGCGCATGTGGAAGAATTATTGGGTACACCCTTGCGCGATCCGGAGAGACCAGAAGACATTACCCCCGAACAGGCCCGCTTGTTGGGCTTTCTTGAGCAAGCGTTAAGGGCAGAATTCCTATTCCATCGCAATAAGGATTATATTGTTCAGAACAAAGAAGTGGTGATTGTTGATGAGTTCACCGGTCGGTTAATGCCTGGACGCCGCTGGTCTGATGGTCTGCACCAGGCCGTTGAGGCCAAAGAAGGCGTCAAGGTCCAGGCTGAAAATGTGACCTATGCAACGATTACAATCCAGAATTATTTTCGCATGTATGAGAAACTGTCCGGAATGACCGGTACTGCCCTGACAGAAGCCGAGGAGTTCGACAAAATTTATGGGCTGGAAGTGCTGCCGATTCCCACAAACCTTGAGTACCGTGCCATGGGAGAAGCGCCTGATCTCGTCGAAGCTGATGACCGCGATGAATATGGTTATCGCTATACTTATTATTATCACCTCGATGACGATGAACATAAACCCTTGTTCTGGAAGCGCAAGGATTACCCGGATGTGGTTTATCAAACCGAAGAGGCGAAGCTGCGGGCAATTGCCAAAGAGATTATCTATTATCATGTGGTAGGGCGACCCCAGCTGGTTGGAACCACCTCAGTTGAAAATTCAGAGCGTCTCTCAGAGCGTTTGAGTTCATCAAGTGTACGACGGCTGTTAGAAGTGTTCCTGATCCGGTATGCTTATATTGAGAAGCATAACCTGAAGAACCGGGACGTGCTCTCGACCCCAGAACTGGATCAGCTTTATGAGCCTTTAGATCAACTGCGCAGCCCAGAATTGCGCAGGCTTGGGCGCGAATATGGGCTGAATTCCCTCAGTCCCCTCGATGAGGAAAACCAGGAACGTCTCTTGGAGGTATTTAACCTTTCTCCTGAAGATTGGCCGCGCTTGGACGCAACAATTAAGGCTGGTGTGCAGCACCAGGTATTGAATGCCCGCAAGCACACGGAAGAATCCTTGATCATCGCCAGCGCAGGTGCGTTTGGAGCCGTGACGATCGCCACCAATATGGCTGGACGTGGTGTAGATATCAAACTGGGCGGGGAACTGTCTGAAGAGATTTTAACCAATGTCAATCGACTGCTGGCAGAATCTGGTGTGCCGGACCCCTATAATATGCGTATGCAAGACCGCTTGCGCGCGCTCCAGGCTGTTCAGGAGGACGCTTACGGCGATTATATTGAAGATGTTCACGCCTTTTTTAACTATATGGAAGAAATGCGGCGGGTACGTGAGCTGGGTGGTCTGCACGTGATTGGGTCTGAGCGACACGAAGCCAGGCGGATTGATAACCAGCTGCGCGGCCGTGCTGGCCGGCAGGGAGATCCGGGGTCTTCGCGCTTTTTCCTCTCGATGGAAGATGACCTGATGCGTTTGTTTGGTGGGGGACAGGTTGAAAACCTTCTTAACCGGTTGAATATTGATGAAGGCATGCCGATCGAAAGCGGCATTATTGGTCGGTTGGTCGAATCCTCTCAGACCCGGGTAGAAGGTGCCAACTTTGATGTGCGGGAGCACCTCTTGGAATACGACGATGTACTCAACTCCCAGCGGGAGCGGATTTACCAGCAGCGAGAACGAATCTTTGATAAGGATGATCTGCGTGAGGATGTGACGGAGATGCTGCGCACTGAGGTCAGCCGACGTGTCGAAGAAGGGCTGCTGGATGAAGAAGGATTGTGGAAGCTCTTAGCCTATCTTGAGGATACCCAGCCGCCCATTGATCAAACCGGTGTGGTGCATCCATCTTTTACATTACAGCTGATGATGGAGGCAGCGGGGCGGCCCCAATCTGTGGAAGAGCTGAAAAAGAATTTACTGGACTTGGCATCTGAATCGATGGATGCCTGGCATGAACATCTGCGTAATGGGGCCGTTACCCTGGTTGAAAATGCACAAAGCGGGTTTACCAACCAGCTGGCAGAGCGCCTGGAAAACTTAGCTACTTTTGTAGAGGGTCTGGAATATCAGGAACCCAATCAGCGTCGTGAAATAAAGAATGAGCTGTCGGCTTTGGTGCGGGTGCCGTTGCGCCTGGATGATGAGGTCCTCGAGGGGATAGAAAGTGGATCACAGGATGCCATCGATGCGATCGCGGATCAAATTCGTGGTACGCTGATGCAGATCTTCGTTCGTCGGCTGATACTGACCTTCGAGCGCCGCTTTTCAGACAACTGGAACTTAAAAGCTTCAGACCTGGCGGAGGAATCCTGGGGGGATGTGGAAGCGCTGCTTTTGGAACGTGTTGATGATACCCTGCAAAGGCGGCGAGAACATGTGCTGGGTGAGACAGGTGAAATCAGTCGTGACCTGGATGCAAACCAGGAACTGTTAGCTGAAGCGCTGGATGATCATGGCGCATTGATGCGCACCCTGATTTTGCTCACCCAGGGACGGGTGATCACTTTTGATGAGCGCACACATCAGCGAAAAATGAAGGGTGTCATCCGACTAACATATATCTTTAAGGCAGCTCAATACCTGGAAAATCAACCTGCGGAAGCAATTCAGGCCAGGGTTCTCAACCACTTGAAGGTTGCCCAGGATAAGCTGAGCAGGATTTGGGGACTCGGCGAAGTCAAACGCTTGCACAATGCGGGGCAAGTCTTGGGTAACCTGACAAAAGACTGGCAGGGCCGATTGTCAGCCGCGCTTGGGGCTGATACCTTTGACCAGATCAAAGCAACACCGCTGGATAGGCTGCCTGAGGAGTTAGATCAAAAGGTCGTCGATGTGTTGGGGCATTTTGCTCAAAACACCCTGTACCGCCAATTACTGCTCTCAAAAATATCAGAGCTGTGGGTTGAATACCTGACCAAGGTCGAGGCACTGCGAGTGTCGGTGCGTATGGAAGCTTATGGTCAAAAGGACCCCCTGGTCGAATACAAAAGCCAGGCGACCACCATGTTCTCTGGGCTCCTGTCTGATATCCGTGCAGGGGTGATCGCCCAGATGTTCCGTGCACGATTGGCGAGCCGTGAAGATGTGCAACGTCCACAGGCACAGCCACAGCAACAGCCACAACTGGCGGCCCAAGAAACATCAGGGTCTTCATCGCGTAAGCGGCATAAAAAGAAAAGCCGTAAACGACATTAAACTTAATCCGGAACTATTTTGAAGAGGTAATAAATGCATATTTTGGTAACAAATGATGATGGGGTTCACGCGCCAGGTTTGCTGGCGTTAACAGCGGCAGTCCGGACGATTGCCGATAAGGTGACCGTTCTGGCACCCAACCGGAATTGGTCAGCTTCAGGTCATGTAAAAACGCTTCACCGTCCTCTGCGGGTGCATGAAACCGAGCTGGCAGATGGAACCTTTGCCTGGGCAACAGATGGCGCGCCATCGGATTGTGTGGCGCTGGCACAATTAGGGTTCATACCTGAAAAGGTTGATCTGGTTGTTTCGGGCATCAACCCTAACCCCAACATTGGGCATGATGTGACCTATTCAGGCACCGTAACGGCAGCAATGGAAGCAGCCATCTGGGGGATTCCCGGTGTTGCTGTCTCCCTGGATAAACCTGATGGATTACCAGGTGCTGTGGATTATCAAGGCGCTGCGGAAGCAGCCCGGTTGATCATTTCAT
>SLIC01000170.1 GCA_007135845.1 Candidatus Brevefilum sp. | reverse complement strand
CTACCCTGGCCAGACATCCAGGCTGGCACACCATTCTGGATGGTCAGGTTGCAGAGAACCCTGGTTTCTCCCCAATTGACCATCACGGAACCCTCTGGGTATTGGCTGTAACCCGGGAGAAACGTAATGGGTCGGAGTTGATCGGGTGCCCTGTTGTCAGTTCGAATAAAATGAGTTTGTTTCATGTTTCTATTATATCCATGAAATTGGCAAGGAACTGCGACACCAAAAGGGGTGCATCTTATCATAACCAGGTTGTTGTTTTGGTGTTAATCGCTGTGGTACTATATTTTGATGACAGGTCGAGGAAAGGTTTTTGATGGCTGATTTCGGGTCTAAGCTGGAAATTGACCACCGGGTGGCATTGGTGAAATGCGATGCATACAATGATGCTGTGGAGGCGCTATCTTTAGGCGTGGAACTCTTGGGCGGTGTTGCAGCTTTTTGCACCCCAGGTGAGCGCTTATTGCTGAAGCCGAATTTGCTGGTTGGTGACTCGCCGAAGCGTGGTTCAACCACACACCCAGCTATTTTTGAAGCTGCTGCTGAGGTATTTCTTAAGGGTGGTGCCCGGTTGTTTTACGGTGATTCTCCTGGTTTTGGCACACCCCAGTTAGCAGTCAGGACTTCTGGTATGGAGACAGTCGCCAGGCAGTTTGGCATGCAGTTGGCTGATTTCAATGAGATGATTGAGATGCCAAATCCAGACGGGTTTCTGATGAAGCAGTTCCAGGTTGCTAAGGGACTTACTGAAGTTGATGGTGTGATCAATTTGCCAAAATTCAAAACCCACGCATTGACCCGCCTGACAGGCGCGGTAAAGAATCTATTTGGCTGCTTACCGGGTGTGCAAAAATCTGCATTTCACGCCCGACTGGCTGATGAAATGCGTTTTGCCGATATGCTGGTTGACCTGGCAGAGCTTATCAAGCCGCGCTTGCATATTATGGATGGTGTATTGGGGATGGAGGGTAACGGGCCGCGTAATGGCCAGCTGCGTCAGGTAGGTGTGATCCTCTTGGCGCTTAATCCCCACGCACTCGATTATTGTGTGGCACGGATTATGAATCTCGACCCAGATCTTGTGCCGACCTTAAAATCCGCCCAGGCGCAGGGGCTGCTGGATCCATCAAGGATCGATGTTTTGGGTGAATCGCTTGAGGGTTGTGTGATTGAGGATTACGATGTAAACCGGTCAAAGTCGAGCACAACCGGAACACAACGATTTTACATGCCCCTGCTCAATCAATGGGTGACACCAAAACCGGTCATTGAAGCGGCGAAGTGTACCCGATGTGGCCGTTGCGTCAGCATTTGCCCGGTGACACCCAAGGCACTGAGCTTCCTGGATGGACGCAATCAACCACCGCAATATGATTACGATCGTTGTATTCGCTGTTACTGCTGCCAGGAGATGTGTCCGGATGAGGCAATTGGCATAAAAACGCACCCCATAGGACGCTTGTTGAACAAGTTCAACCTTTAATCACACTATCCATGCTGGCTTTAATTGTACAAAACCAAGCCAGCTTAGGATAGTTTGTTGTTAATCAGGAACGATCACCTAACTCGAATGTGATCAGGTTTTTTTCTCTTTTACTTGGGTTAATCCAGTGTTTCACTCAATGCTGCCACGAGTTCCTGCTGGCTGGGGATCAAGGACGAGAAGCGCAGTTCACCATTGATTAAAATGCAGGGCAGGTTTTTAATGCCCATTTTTAGCATCCGGGCGATGTTTTCTGGTTGGGTGATCTTGTACTCAACCATTTCTACTTTCCCTGACAGGCTTTGCGCTGCTCGTTCAGCAGCTGCCAACATGTAACTGCAAGCGGCACAAGTAGCGGAATCCAGAGTGAAGACCTCCATCAGGGGCTTTTCCAGCGCTGCGTAATCTGGCAACTCAACCGAGTCGAGGTCGATTTCTTCTGCCTGGTAATTTGCCAGGATCAGGCGGGCGCTTTCTGGGTCGCGAATCGCCTGCATGGCGGCAATCACATTTTCGACTGGCGTGTCGTAGGGCATATCGCAACCCGGTGAAATGATCAGTTTATGCATGTTGGGAAGACTATCTAAGAGATCGATGATGTATTTGGTGTTATCCTGCTGATTACCCAACAGCATCCGGGTGGTGAGGGGGATATTGCCTTCCAGCACGATGTTGTACCTGTCTGTGATGGGTTTGATAGCGACCATATCGATGTTTTCGTCGATGGCGATACAATCTGGTCGGGTTTGACACATGACTTCGATGTTCTTGGTGGCATCCCCACAGACGAAGAAGGATGAAAACACATCCCGTTCCCGAATGAAATCAAAAACCTGGGTGAAGGGTTCCGCCAGGAAGGCAGTGAAGGTACGGGGAGAAACCTGGGAGGTGACCGGATCAACTACTGCGATCACATCCATGCCAGCCTGGATGTAGAGGTCTGCCATACCCTGGATGAATTTGCTGGTGTATGCCATCAGCGCTTTGAGGAAATCGGGATCATCCATCGTGTCTAAGAAAATGTCCGTCCCGCGCAGGTGAGAAGCCAGGGTGAAGGGGCCTGTTACCAAACCATACAGGGCCGTGCGGTCACCAACTGCGGCCTTCATCTGCTTCATCACATCCAGGATCATCGGCAGACGACCGTCACCAGGTTGTGGCAGAGAATCCGGGATGTTTTTGGATTGTGCCAGTGGATGGCTGATCACAGAAGGGGGGGCATCGTCTGCCCAAGCCAGCTCGCAACCGAGGATCTCGGCTTCGACCTGCAGGTCAAACAGCACCGGCTGTCCATCAGGATCATAAAGGCGATTGACTTCCAGGAGGGATTCAAACAGCTTCTCGCCATCGAGGAGGACCTCACGGGCAGAATGACCCTTTAGCTTGCCAGCATGGACCCCTGCAAAGGGCACCCATGGTATTGCTTCAGCTGGTTCACCTTTAAGAACTTTGAAGAGCAGTTGTTTGCCAGTACTTGTTATCATCTTGATTTCCTTTCATCGATGCTGTTGATGGTTTATTTCAACCTGAATTATAAACAATGCTGACAACGCTGTCAAACCTGGTTGATAACATTTAGGAAAACAGTGCCTTTTTATTGCGATATCTCCGGGTTTACTGGTGATTAGTCAAAAAAAGACTTGATTGTTTTGCCAATTCTACGTTATAATTGGCGTGAGAATCATAAAGAAATGGACAACGTTGTCTGGCGAGGGAGTTTGTGTCTGTAACCATTAAAGATGTTGCCAAGCTGGCGGATTGCTCGATCAAGACGGTTTCGCGCGTGGTTAATGAGGAGCCTTATGTAGCGGATGCAACCCGCTTGAAGGTGCTGGAAGCCATTGAAACCCTGGGTTATGCGCCTAACATCTCTGCCCGACGGTTGGTCCAAAGTAAGGCCTATGTCATTTGCATCCTGTTACATGAAGCAGGTTTTTACCAATCGGCCGTGATTTCAAAGGTGATGGATATTGGATACCAGCTTGATTACGATATTTTGATCCAATCCTACTTTCCATCGCATGAACGCTCAAAGGAAAAACTCACCGGGCTGATCCGCGAGCGGCGGGTCGATGGGTTGGTCATCACACCTCCTTGTGATGTGGATCCTTATCTTTCAGAATTGATCACCCAATCCGAGGTGTCACAGGTTCAAATTACACCTTTGAATCGTTCCGAAAACGTACCGTATGTCACCGGTGACGATTACCAGGGTGCCTTTTTGATGACTGAGCGATTGATCCTTTTAGGGCACTGGCGGATTGCCTTCTTGAAAGGGCCGCGTAACCATCGCACAAGCGTTGACCGCTTTTTTGGTTATAAGGCAGCTTTAGAGATGTACCGGATACCATTTGATGAGGAACTGGTGTTAGAATCGTTATTCAACTTTGATGGCGGTTATAATGCTGCAAAAATTGCGCTGGGGATGGAAGCGCCGCCAACAGCGATTTTTGCCGGCAGTGATGAGGCCGCCATGGGTGCATTATTTGCATTACAAGAATTGCGGATCAATGTGCCCAAACAAGTTTCGGTGTGCGGATTTGGAAATTTGCCGCAAGCTCACCAGACTTGGCCTGGATTGAGCACTGTCAACCACCCGGTGGAGGTCATTGTTGAAAAAGCCATCGGGATGTTATTGGATATATTATCAGGTCAGGAACCAGAATCCAGGCAGATTGTGCTGCCCTGCCAGCTGGTGATGAGAGGTTCAAGCGGTACAAAACCGCCTGACAGGTAATGGTGTTGATTAAATTGACTTTTTAAGAAAGGAAAAAATGATGGAAGGTGTGTTGTTAGATCTGTATAACGCGATATTGGAAGGTCAACGGGATGAAGCCCAAGCAAATGTTGAAAGTGCACTGGGCGCGGGTGTTCCGGCTGGCGAGGTATTGGAAGCCATGGTGACTGCCATGGGAGAAGTCGGACGCTTGTTTGAGGAAGGTGAATACTTTGTTCCGGAAATGCTGATTGCCGCACGGGCAATGAAGACCGGGATGGAAATTCTCAAACCCAAGCTGGTGGATGCTGATATAAAGCCCGTAGGCAGTATCATTGCTGGGACCGTCAAAGGTGATTTGCACGATATCGGCAAGAACCTGGTGTGTATGATGCTGGAAGGTGCAGGCTTCCAGGTGGTTGACCTGGGTACGGACGTCTCACCTGAGGCATTTGTGTCTGCTGTGCAGGAACACCAACCGGATTTTGTGGCGATGTCCGCATTGCTGACAACGACCATGCCCAATATGCAGAGCACGATCGACGCGCTTAAGTCGGCCGGTGTTAGGGACTCCGTAAAGATATTGATCGGCGGTGCTCCGATTACCGATGCTTATGCAGAGAAGATCGGTGCAGATGGTTATGCTTCAGACGCCAGCCGAGCAGTAAAATTAGCCAAATCCCTGGTTTAGGCTAATCCTTTGGGACCTTCTTTGGTGCCCTAGAAAAAAACCTGGTGTGAGTGGCATCAAGACCTGTCAACCTAATGAGAATGAATCAGGTCAACGACTCGTGGATCTGATTTGAAGCGCCAGGTATCACCTGAGGTGATAGGACGTTAATTTATGGCTAGTAATGGTTTTGCCTGGTGTTAACTGTGTAAATCATAATTGCGTGATTCGTTAAAAGAAATGGGTTGGTATTTGTTACCAGCCCATTTTCATTTAAATGAAACATGCCCCCACGGGAATTCGAATCCCGGTTTTGGCCTTGAGAGGGCCACGTCCTAGGCCACTAGACGATGGGGGCAAGTGCAGGAAATTCTATCACAGACTGACAGCAACGTCAATCAAATTCGTGAAATTATTTTATGGTTTACCAGGTGATTAACAATCGCTGCAATTAGATGAAGCACAACCGCTGCAATCACTAGTGAGCCGACCCTGTTCTTTTTCTAATTCTGTGGCAGCGCGCAAGTCTGTCACCTTGGTTTTAAAGTTCAGGTCCTTACCAGCCAGGGGATGGTTGAGGTTGAGCTTGACCATTGTGTCTGTGATGGCCATGGCAACACCAGTAAAAACGTGCCCTTCTCCATCCTGGATGCGCATGGGATGGCCAAGTTTGATCTCAAAATCCTCTGGAAAGTTGTCCAAAGGGACATCAATTTCTAGCTCCGGGTTATAGGTGCCATAAGCTTCTTCTGCTTTGATGAAGACCTCTTTCTCATCCCCGATGGCCATACCTTCGACTTCGCTCTCCAAACCGGGAATGATATTCCCATGTCCATGCAAGAACTGGATGGGACCGGCATCGATTTCTTTGCCTTCAATTTCCAGACTGTAATCCATCGTCACAACGACGTCTTTTGATATGGTTTTAATTTCTTTATCTGACATTAAATTTCTCCATTAGTTCAATTTCACCTGGTGTTATCAGCCAGGCTTGTTCAAGTTCTAACACTCAGTCATTATACTGCAAGGGGACTTAGCATCAAATGATTGTCGTATCTTCTGATAAATAACTTATATTTACACCCGATTACGATGTTTTACGCGATGGACTGGTTCTGAATTATTGCCCGAGGTTTTGGTACTTGAATGAAAAATGCGTTCCGACCTGGTGTATAATTGGGTTGTCACACGACCATTAAACTTGAAGGAAGAAGAGATGGAAACCAGCCCCCTCGCCGGAAAACCAGCACCGCGTGAACTGCTGGTTGATATTCCCCAATTAATATCAGCTTATTATACTGAGCAGCCTGATCCCAACCGCCGCGCAGATCAGGTGTCCTTTGGCACCTCCGGTCACAGAGGATCTTCGTTCAACCGTGCTTTTAACGAAGCCCATATCCTGGCCATCAGCCAAGCGATCGTTGAATACCGACAGGCACAAGGCACAGACGGCCCCTTATACATTGGCAAGGACACCCACGGCCTCTCTGAGCCAGCTTTGCGCACCGCGGTGGAGGTGTTTGCCGCCAATGGTGTCGACATCATCTTGCAAAGGGGGATGGGTTTTACACCCACCCCGGTAATTTCCCACCGTATCCTGACTTATAACCGCGGGCGCTCGGCAGGGTTAGCTGATGGTGTGGTGATCACGCCTTCGCATAACCCGCCTTCAGATGGCGGCTTCAAATATAATCCCCCCCATGGCGGACCGGCTGGTTCAGAAACCACCCGGGCCATCCAGGATCGTGCCAATCAGATCATGCAGGATGGACTGAAAGACGTGAAGCGCATCCTGTGGACAAAAGCGTTAGAAGCAGATACCACCCAGTTGGTTGATTTTGTGAGACCCTATGTGGATGATTTGGTGAAGGTTCTTCATATGGAAGCGATTGCTGCAGCTGGGGTAAGGATTGGGGTTGATCCGCTGGGGGGTGCCGGTATCGCTTATTGGGAGCCGATTGCCGAGACCTATGACCTGGACCTCGAGGTGGTTAACCCGGTTGTGGATCCGACCTTCCGGTTTATGACGGTTGATCACGACGGCAAGATCCGCATGGATTGCTCTTCACCGTACGCAATGGCGAGCCTGATCCAGATGAAGGATAAATATGATATTGCCTTTGGCAACGACCCGGATTTTGACCGTCATGGGATTGTGACTCCCAAAGGCGGGTTGATGAACCCGAACCACTACCTGGCTGTGGCGGTCTGGTACCTGTACCAAAACCGGCATGACTGGCAGGCAGATGTTACCGTGGGGAAAACCGTGGTGACCAGTGCCATGCTGGACCGGGTGGCGAAGTCACTGGATCGGTCGGTGACGGAAGTCCCGGTGGGTTTCAAATGGTTCGTGCCCGGACTGCTGCACGGCGAGCTGGGCTTTGGCGGTGAGGAGAGTGCCGGTGCTTCCTTTTTGCGCAAAGACGGCACCACCTGGACGACCGATAAGGATGGCATCATCCTGAACCTGCTGGCAGCCGAAATCCTGGCTGTGACCGGGCAAGACCTGGCTGAGATTTATACCCAGTTACAGGATCGATTTGGCGAGTCCTTTTACCAGCGCCTGGAAGCCAAAGCCACACGGGAGCAAAAAGCGGTCTTCAGCAAACTGACCCCGGAGATGGTCGGTGCGAATACGCTGGCTGGTGAAAAAATTTCAGCCAAGCTGACTAAAGCTCCTGGCAATAATGCAGATATTGGCGGATTGAAGATCGTGATCGAGAATGGCTGGGTGGCTGTGCGTCCATCAGGAACCGAGGATATCTACAAAGTTTACGCGGAAAGCCTCAAGAGCGAGGAGCATTTAAATCAAATCCTGGAAGAAGGGCAAGCCATCGTCAACGATTTATTTGAAGAAGAACTATAGGGTATTATTGTGCGGATATACGTACCTTTTCACATTTTATTGTGTTAAACAGCCTAAACCAAGTCTGTTCCTGGCACTTAACATGGGATAGGTGTTTAGCTTGGTATTTTTTTTTGATTGTTAGTTGAACGGAGGTTTTCTTTATGGTTGCCATTAATGCTTTACAAATTATCGTCAATGAAGTCTTGCAGTCGTTGGGCCAATGGTTGTTCCTCCCGATGCGGGTGATTACCTTTATTGGTGATGAGGAATTCTATGTGCTAATGCTGCCAATTTTCTACTGGTGTTTCAATCAGAAGATGGGTATCCGTGTTGGGATCATGCTGCTGCTCAGCAATGGATTGAATACCTTCTTTAAATTCCTGTTTCGATCACCGAGACCAGCCTGGATCAGCGACACCGTTGCACCGTATGTCCATGAGACCTCGTTTGGCCTTCCCTCTGGACACTCACAAAACGCGGCCGCAGTGTGGGGTTGGTTGGCGGTGGAAGTGAAGAAGCGCTGGTTCACGATTGCCATGTTGGTGTTGATCTTCTTGATTGGATTTTCACGGCTTGTGTTGGGTGTTCATTTATTGGGTGATGTGCTCCTGGGCTGGCTGATCGGCGGCTTGCTGGTGTGGGCGCTCTCTGCCCTGCTAAAACCGGTTGGTAAGTTTTTCGGTGAACAATCCTTTGGTGGGAAACTTGGCCTTGTGGGTATTAGCTCGGTGGGCTTGATGCTGCTTGCCTTTGTTGCCCGGTGGATCGTTGGACCGTGGACCATGAATTCTGAATGGGTAGCTCTTGCGGGTGACATTAATCCATACGGCATGGATGGCACCTTTACGCTGGGAGGTACCTGGTTTGGGTTTTTGAGTGGTTATGTGATCTTAATGGAGAAAAAAGGCGCCTTCCTGGCTGGTGAAGGTGGCTGGCGGCGACTGGTACGCTTCTTCGTGGGTGTGTTCGGCGTCTTCATCCTTTATATTGGATTGGGACAGATTTTTCCCCGGGAAGCGGATGTGTTAAGCTTCAGCCTCCGTTTTGTCCGTTATGCCCTGATCGGCTTGTGGATCGCATGGATCAGCCCGATCCTGTTTGAGAAGATGAGGATTTTGACATTTGAAAAGAAAGAATTGACAAGTAAAAAGCTGAAGATGGCAGCTGGCAGCTGATAATTTTCAGTTGATGGCTGATAGCTCGTAGGTGATCGTTGGGCCAGCGCCGATTCGCGCTTGGCATTCCCACTCCGCTGCTCCGTCTCGCTTTGCTGCGGGAGTCTTCGACGCTTCAGCCCCTTCCACTGCGTTTCTCTCTGTCTCCTTACAGGACGGTTCCCAGTCGCTGGCGCTGCAGGAGTTACCAGGGGTTCCGGTTTGCTTCAGGGACTTCGTTCGCTGGTGCGGATTGCCAGACATCTCTTGATGTCCGGATACGGCTGAAGTGCACTGTCCGCTCCACTACGTTTCGGGGATTGCAACGGCACTTCACCCTAAGTCCGCCCAACTCGTAATTTTTTGGTGTGGTCTGGTTGTGGCCACACCATTTTTGCCCCCCAACCCCCCGTCGACGGGGGGCTGAAGGGATCACCTCATCTCCGACCTTGAGCTGGGCGAAAACTTGGAGTGGTGACGAAGAAGTGGAAGCGGGCTCTCCTCCCCGAGGAGAGCCCGCCGGGGGT
>SLIC01000113.1 GCA_007135845.1 Candidatus Brevefilum sp. | reverse complement strand
CCTGCAGCAAGATCTTGATATCTGTCAATGACTCATTGATCCGGAAAACCAGAATCAGCAGTTCGGCATAGATCCGGGAGGCTAACGCACCCAGGAAAACAATCAGGAGACCACCGAGTCCGCCCACAAAAAACCCCCATAAAATTTGGTTAAAACTCCTGAACCTGATACCTGCGAATGCGGTTGTAGAGAAAAATACAACGCCACCGACAAGGCTCGCGATCAGCCCGATGTAAAACACGATTTTAATAATAACCGGGGTGATCATCCGCTCAAAACTAAGAAATTTTTTGATGTTCATTATTTGCTCCTTATAAAAGTATGTATTTAATAGCTCTCATTATTGAGTTATTCGATTTTACTTCTTAAGTATCAAAAAGTAATAAATATTAATTATATTAAGAGTATTTTCGATATTATTAAGATAAATGTCACTAATTTTTGCGATTTTTAAGTTGTTATTTGATATTTCTAATGAATGTATCAAAATGATTGCTGCCTCACTCACAAATATTTTTCTGCAATCATCTTGTATAATTAAAGCGCCTCATTTCACCAATCCTGAGAGGAGCTTTATACGCAATCATATTTCAATCACCGATAACGCATTCACCACGATGTCCCTGGAGCTTACCATAACCTCCAAAGCAAAGGTCAGATGCGCACGCGAAGCGGGATTTCTAATCACCTCTTACCTGATTGCCTGATTACACCATTGTCTATGACCCATTCACGATTCACCATCAAGCTAGGCGGGTTCGACCCGCTCCAGCGAACGAAGTCCCCGAAGTGTCGCGGAGTGGGAATGCCAAGCGCCAAGAGGCGTTGGCTCACTATTCACGTTTCACTATTCCCAAAAATGAAAGGATTTACACCACATGAAATACGGCGTTGTCTTTCCCCAAACAGAGTTCCCCAGCGATCCCGTCGCCATCCGTGATTTTACCCAGGCAGTCGAAGACCTGGGTTATTCTCACCTGCTGGCCTACGACCACCTGCTGGGTGCTAACCCGGACCGTCCAGGTGGATGGTCAGGCCCCTATACCCACACCGACCCCTTCCAGGAGCCATTGGTGCTCTTTAGCTACCTGGCTGGACTGACGGAACGGTTATCCTTTGTGACCGGGATCATTATCCTGCCCCAGCGGGAGACGGTCCTGTTTGCCAAGCAAGCCGCCACCCTGGACGTGCTCTGCCAGGGACGGCTGCGGCTGGGGATCGGCCTGGGATGGAACAAGGTCGAATACGTTGCCCAAAATAAAGACTTCCACAACCGCGGTGCCCGCATCGAGGAGCAGGTACAGGTTCTACAAAAACTGTGGACAGAAGAACTGGTCACCTTTGAAGGTCGCTGGCACACCATCCAGGATGCTGGGTTAAACCCCCTCCCCATTCAGCGCCCAATCCCCCTCTGGTTTGGTGGGCATGCTGACCCGGTCTTGCGCCGGATCGCCAACCTGGGAGAAGGCTGGCTGCCGAATTACCGCTCCCCTGAGGACGGCAAGCAAGCCTTAGAAAAGTTACAGGACTATCTAACTGAAGCCGGGCGCACAATGGCTGATATCGGAATCGAACCGCGCCTGCGTTATGAAAACGGCGATCAAAATACCTGGCGTGAACTGGCACAAAACTGGGCAGATGCCGGCGTTACGCACCTGACAATGATCACCATGGGTGCGGGCTTTACCACCCCGCAGGAGCATATCCAGGCCATTACACAGTATGCAGATGCTTTGGAGATCGCAAAAACATAAACAATCCCGCAGTTTTATGCCAGCGGCAGGGTAAAACGGAACACGGCCCCCTGATCATACCCGGCACTTTCCGCCCAGATGCGGCCGCCCATTGCTTCAACCAATTTCTTGGCAACGGTGAGTCCAATCCCGCTCCCACCCACCTGCCGGGAGCGAGAGCCATCGACCCGGTAGAAACGGGCAAAGATCTTGTCCTGGTGCTCTGGCGCAATCCCAACACCGGTGTCAATCACACTGATCTGCACCATATCCGCATGCTTTTCCACTTCAACACGAACCACACCTCCATTAGGTGTATTTTGAAGCGCATTGTTCAGCAAATTGATCATTACCTGTTCAACACGGTCTGCATCCGCCAGGGCAAACAGTGCCGCGTCTGGAACCTGGAGTTTGAGGTCTATGCCTTTTGCTGAAAAATTAACTGCCATGGTCTGGATCAGATCAGATAATGATCTATTTAAGTTCAATTTCACTACCCTAAGCTCAAGGACACCGGCCTCAATCCGGTTCAATTCTTGCAGTTCGTTAACCAACCGGTCTAAACGGTCTGCCTGGCGATAAATACGCGCATACGTGTTCGTATCCGGGTCCAGCACACCATCCCGCAAGCCTTCCAATGATCCTTTGATCACCGTCAGGGGTGTCCGCAGTTCATGGGCGATATCCCCAATGAGTTGTTGACGCATTTCCTCAACCTCGGCTAATTGAGACGTCATCCGGTTAAAACGCACCGCCAACTGTTCAAGCTCATCCTGAACCTCCGGTGACGCATCACCTTCTGGCAAGCGTTCTTCATAATGACCTTCAGCAACCCGGTCAGCGGCTTGCGCCATCTGTTGCAGCGGTCTGACAAATTGCCGGCTCATGATGGCGCTCAACCCGAGGGCAATGAGCACCGAAGGCAAAATGGCAACCAGCGTTGCCTCTAGGATGATCATGTTAAAAATGGCAAACAAGTCTGTAAACAACACCGACCAACCCATCATTCGCATCCCGCGACCGCCTGTGCCCATGTGTCCAGCCGTCTCCATCCCATGACGCGAGAAGAGATTCGTCATACTGCCCAGGTAACTGTCAAACACCCCTGGCAGCAAGACCCTGATCAGGACAGCTAAAACGATGATGCTGACCAAGATCAAAACAAAATAGGAAAAAAAGAATTTCCAAAATAATCCCTTTTTCAAGAATCGCATCAAGCCACCCGCTCATCCTCAAACCGATAGCCCACACCCCACACCGTTGAAATAAACCTGTCCCCCAGTTTCTTACGTATATGCCCAATATGAACATCGACCACACGTGTCTCTCCGTAATAATTCGTCCCCCACACATGCTGCAGCAGCTGTTCACGGGTCAATGCCTGGCCATTATGCATCATCAATGTCGATAGCAGATCAAACTCGAGCGCGGTTAGGTCAAGCAGGTCATCATCGAGCCAGGCTTTATGGGCACCCTCATCCAGGCGAATATGCGCAGTTCGATAAACTCTTTTTTCTGCGCCCGAGGATGTTTGCGTGATGCGCCGGAAGGCAGCATTGACCCGGGCAACCAGCTCACGAGCCGAAAAAGGTTTCGTCAGGTAATCATCCGCACCCATGTTAAGTCCAACCAGTTTGTCAACCTCTTCAGTTTTCGCCGTCAGCATGATCACATACACATCCGACTCACGCCGCAAAGTGGAGAGCACCTCCAGCCCACTCATCTTTGGCAGCATAATATCAAGAACAACCAGATCTGGTCCCTGCTCCCTGGCTGTGTTAACTGCCTGCAGGCCATCGGCCGCTTCATAGACCAGATAGCCTTCCTTTTTCAAGTAGGTTGAGATGAGCGTACGAATATCTTCCTCATCATCAACAATTAGTATTTTGCCAATTGCCATAAAGAACCCTGATTAATAAATTAAATTAATTTAATTTTACCCAAACAGGCACACAAATAAATCATGTGCCCATTATTTTTCAACAATTTGTTCTGTTATTATGCAGGCGCACCACAGCTTGCGCAGGAGTCTAAAACACTTGTAAACCAGGTCTGGCAACTCACTCAGCAATAGGGTTTCACTCGTACCCGGCATAATCGTAACCATCATAATAACGTGTGATTTACCAACCGCAATCGAGATAAATAATTGAGTTTGAGAATCCTACACATTAAAATGAACCTGCACAACCGGTCGCTTTGCTGCCTGTGTTAATTTAACCAGGTGCGGGCTTAAACTGCCACAAGGCAGGGATTCAGTCACCTTTTAATGATTCACCACAATACGGGCAAACCTGCCATTCAGGGGCAATCTTTTTACCGCAGTGATTGCAATACTTTACCTGGGCTTCTGATTGGTCCCGATTGGGCTGCTGCAAGGCACGCACCAGTAACACAATGCCAACCACTACCAAGGCTAACAGTCCCAAAAGGATCAGCAACATCAGCAAGCCCCAAAACACACCCATCATTGAGACCCCCCAACGCATACCATGATGGTGCCAGAAACTATTTCGCCAAACATCCCTACCTCCACTCATCCAGTGCATTGGCAATCCCTGGACGCGCATGAAGCCCAAACCAAGCATGAACCCCAAAATAACAGTCGAAATTGTTGAAACAGCGATTAACCAAGGCCATAAGTTTTTCATCAGCTCATTTACCTTAAGTTTACCAGCGGCGTCCAAGTCCCCTGCGAGGCCCACGCCCGTCATTTGATTCGCCTTCTCCGTCAAACCAATGGCAGCCGCCAAAACCACGCCTGTAAGAGTTGTTTTCTTTGCGTTCGAGCATCCGTTGATACTGTTCTTGGGTGATCCAGCCTGCCTCAACAGCCTCGGCCAAAAAGGCGGCACGGGTTTCAGCCATCAGGTCAATAAAGTCCGCTTCGGTCATACCCGCATCGAGTACGATGCCAAAGAGGCGTTCGCCTGCTGCCAAACGTGCGTTAATCACATCTATTGTCAGCCCGGTCGCTTCGGCAACCGCTTCGACCATCACCTCATGCATGGGCTGGAAAGGTGCATCTGAAGACCATCGTCCCCTGCGCCCGTGCATCGGCCTCCAATAATCACCATTGTCTTCTGACTCAGCCAACCAGGGAGGTCCAGCTTGGGTTAACCCAACTGCAAAGACCACACCAGTGGTGATCAGTAACAGGGCTAACGTGACAATAACAGCAATACCCATTCTCTTTTGATTATTCATCAAATACCTCACTTACCAATAATTGTTATTATCTAAGTTATTTATAGCGCAAATTTGTAAAAAATCTGTAAAGCAACATAATTAATGTGATAAAGATTACCTATTTTATAATTTTATCTACATTTTCACTCAGATAGCAATATCATCAAGCTGTGGTTCGTGTCTTTTTGTCATCCAGGGCAATCGCAAAGTAAATCAGTGAAACGTAAAATATCTTTTTAACCAAGTTATAAATAACCATTGTTAAATAAACCCACCCCAACCCCTCCCTAAATGGAGGGGCTTAAAGTCTCTTCCCTTCGCGAAGCACTCTTTGAGTAGGGAAGTGATTTAGGAATGGGTTAAGTAATAAATTTTTCATCCTTGGCATCAGATATGGACAATAAATTCTCAATAGTGGGAATTAAACTAAATCCTTTTTGGACTTTGCGATTGCTCTGTTTTGTCACTCGTGCAGGCAAATACGGTGTTAGATTAGGATTATAATCATCACAGGTAAATTATTCAGGTATCAAGAGAGGAAAAAAGAAAAATGGCTAAGAAAATACTGCTTGCATACGGCACGGTTTCTGGGTCCACCAGTGAAGTTGCCCAGGCGATTGCCAAAGAGATGGATTCCAGTGATGTGGTGGTAGATGTGAAACCGGTAGAAGCAGTTCGAGATATAAGGGAATACCATGCCGTTGTGATAGGGACTGCTGTACGCATGTTCCGCATCCTTGGAAAAACCAAACGTTTCTTACGCAAGCATCGTAAAGCCCTCAGCCAGGTGCCAACGGCTTATTTCCTGGTGTGCCTGACCATGGGCGAAGAAACACCTGAAAACGTCCAAAAAGCAACCGACTATGCCAAACCCATGGTGAAAGTCAAGGAACCGGTCAGCCTTGGCCTGTTTGGTGGATGCATTGATCATGAAAAAATGACCGACTTCTTTGGAAAATCAATGAAATCCATGCCGGAACAGGATCATCGCGATTGGGACATGATCCAGGCTTGGGCAAAAGAAACCCTGCCAAAACTGGTCGAAATCGAATGAGCTAACCCAGAACCCCAGAATACATCGGGTTAACGCATCAGCGGATGACGTTTAAACGTCATCCGCTGATGATTTTCGGAAGGAGCCTCAAAACCAAAAGGAGAGAAAAGAATAAAGAATTTGGTCAACCCATGTTTAGTTCTGCATAACAGTATAATAGATCGCGACCTTGTTTTGCTTAAGAACATGTTAAGGGTTAAACAGCATTTGGTTATTAATTAATATGAGGAATTTATCGATGCCAGAAACAAAACACAAAATCACTGAAACTCTGCTGAACCACATCCATGCCCTGGCCACCACCATTGGCCCACGACCACCTACGCAGCAGGGCGAACGGCAAGCGGCTGACTATGCCAACCAACAACTAGAAAACCTGGGCTACCAACCCACCATGGAACATTTTAAAAGTGCCGTTACCATCTATCACCCACACCTGATCACAGCCGTCTCCATGCTAATCGCCTTTTTCATTTATCCCCTGTTTGGGCGTGTATCAGCAGCCATTGCTGCTGTTGTGAGCCTGGTGGCTGTGCTTTCAGACCTGCTGGAACTCAGTTTTATTTCCAATCCCTTGCGCTGGGTTACGCCTAAAGGTCAAAGCCAAAATGTGTTTGCCACCCTTGAACCCCAGCAAGATCATCGGCAAGACCTGATCCTCGTCGGTCACCTGGACACGCACCAAACCGGCAAGATCTTTTCCAGCCCAAGATGGTTAAAATCCTTCCAAGCCTTCACCTTTATCGCTTTCGCATTACTGTGTGTCCAGGGTATCCTCTTCTCGATTGGGGCCTTTACCCAGTGGGCGTGGCTGTGGTATGCCAGCATCCCCAGCGCCCTGGCGGCACTGAGTTTATTAATCCTCTTCTATGAAGCAAACCGGGCACCCTTCACCGCAGGCGCCAATGACAATGCCACTGCAGTCGCCATGGTGCTCACCCTGGCAGAAACCCTCGCAAACCAACCGCTCCAGCATACCCGCGTGTGGTTCACCCTCACCGGCTGCGAAGAAGTCCAGCAATACGGCATGATTGACTTCATCAAACGCCATAAACAAGAATGGTTGAACCCCAAGGTGCTGATATTCGAAATGCTCGGCGTCGCCGGTCCTGCCTGGCTAACCAAGGAGGGCATCATCGTCCCCTTCAAACCGGAGAAAGATCTATTACAGCTGGTTGAAACCATTGCAGCAGAGAATCCCGAGCTGGGTGCCTATCCGTCCTTCATCGTAGGCGGCAACAGCGAGATGGCACAAGCACGCCAGGCAGGCCTGCCGGCAATTACCTTCTTCGGCCTGACCCCCGAGGGTGAAGCACCCTATTGGCACCAGCCAGCTGACACGCCTGATAAAATGAACCCGGACGTGCTCTGGCGGACTTACCAATTCACGCAGTTATTCATCGATCAAGTGGACTTGAAAGCGTAAAGAACGTCAACGCCTCCTGATTTCTCTCCATTCAAAAATAAAACACCCCCCAGGCACAATCACCTGGGGGGTGTTATTGTTTAGGTCAACAACCGCTAAAATCGTCGGGATTACTGTAATTCCGCGACCAAATCGTTAGCGGTTTGGGTCAACCGGGTGAGGATCTCTTCCACCTCAGCCTGGCTGGTTGCATTATATAGTTCGGCAGCGAAATCGTTCAACGTCCGCCGCACCGATCCCCAGGCAGGGAAGGTCTGGGGTTCTGAGGGTCCAATCGCGGCCAGTTCAACGCCTGAAGCCCACACCGGGTTTTCAGCCGCATAATCTGCCATCAATGCCTCGGTAGAATATTGCGTGCCGTAATAACCACTGGCCGGAATCCAGCGTGCCTGGATCTCTGGGGAGGTGAGCCACTTGACGAACAACCAGGAAGCCATCTCACGCTGCTGTGTGCTGGGGATGACACCCAACATTTGCTGGAAGGCATTCACTGCTAACTTTCCATCTGGACCCGGGGCAGCGATCCAACCCCACTCATCCTCATTGTTTTCCTCTTCAAAGGCTGCTTGATAAAAAGGCAGACCAGCAATAGAACTCATGGTGATGATCGCCTTACGTTGGGCTTGTTCGGGGTTCGGGAAGCTTTCAGTCTGCCAGACACAACCCTCTGCCTTTAGATCCAGAATAAACATGGTGGTATCAATCGCTTCTTGCGAGGTGAAGTCATAAGCATCTTGCGCTTCATTGAGTTCATTACCACCAAAAGCATACAGGAAGTGCAGCCAGTTAGTCGCATTTGGGAAAAACACCAATCCGCCAGTACCAGCAAAATCACCTCCGAGAGCTTCATTCTCAGCGGCAGCTGCACACGCCTGTTCTTTCAGCTCAGCCGATGTCGTCGGTGGCGCATCAAAGCCTAACTCTTCTGCCCAGGTGAAATTGTAGACCAGCACATTGGCAGATTGTGTCATCGGATAGGCAATCCAAGCTCCTTCCGGTGTTGTGCCTGTTTCTCTGAGATGAGGATACAAATCAGCCAATTCTTCAGCGGTCAATCCATAAGTAGGATCCTCTACGTATGGGGTTAAATCCGTCACAAAGCCAACGGAGTCCCAATCTGCCAAGGCATTCGTATAAGCCATGAGCACATCAGGCAAGTCGCCAGATAGGATGCCGGCATTGACTTTGTCCTCAATATCGCTATAGCGACCTTGGTCAAGGGCATTAACCGTAACGCCATAGGGATTGACCTCATTGAATTCATCAACCAGAGCTTGCAATGCCGCTCCAGGTGCATCGGAAAACACATGCCAGAATTCGACAACCACACCTTCAAACGGCAGCGGTTCTTCAACCTCTTCCGGTTCCTCCACTGGCTCAGGTTCTTCCACCGGCTCTGGCTCCTCAACCACCGGTTCCTCAACGACTGGTTCCTCAATCACCGGCTCTTCAACCACCGGTTCCTCAACCGCAGCTGGACCACAAGCTGATAGTACCAGGGTGAACAACATAAAAATGGTCAGAAAAACACTAATCTTTTTCATATTTTTTACTCTCCTTATGTGAATAGATACACGCTCATCATTTACCTTCAATTTTCAATGTTCAAATACGTTTATCTCCTTTCAGACAATTCGCGCCTACCCCTTCAATCCTGACCTGGCAATACTGTCGGTAAATTGTCGTTGTGTGAAGAAATATATGATCAGGATCGGGATAATGGTAATAAATGCGCCAGCCATTGTCAGGTTTACCAACTGCCCGGCTTCGTCGACGAAATTCATCAAACCCACCGAGATCGGCCGCCAATCCGGGGTATTCGTCACCAGCATCGGCCATGCCAGTGAATTCCAAGTGCCTATGAAGGATAAAACAATGATCACCATTAAGGGCGCTTTCGACAAGGGTAAGACAACCTGCATTAGGAAACGAAAATGGCCTGCCCCGTCAATCTGGGCAGCATCAAAGAGTTCATTGGGGACTTGCGCAAAGAATTGTTTTAGTAAAAAGATAGAAAAAATACTCCCCAT
>SLIC01000061.1 GCA_007135845.1 Candidatus Brevefilum sp. | reverse complement strand
TGTGTTGAATTACAGCCAATCCCTGGTGGAAATGGTGTTAAAGGAAGGCAATTACCAAACCAGTGTCAGCGTCACCAGCCTTGTTTGGGATCTTTTTGATGAAGCTCTAGACCTCCCCTGGCATTTGATGCGTGAATACTGCCGTTATCCCGACATCCTTACCCATCCTGCCTTTGCAGACCTGGCAATCCACACTTTAAAAACGAAATGGAACACTGCCATTTGGGCAGCCAGTACGATAGCCAGTCAATCACCAGACCCTGTTTGGTGGGGTCGGCTCATCCCGGTTATGCGCCAGCAAGCATTAGGTACAGCCACACCGCCACCCTTACAAACCTCTCGTTCTTTGCTCAAATGGGCGAAGAGCCAACAAGAAGCGGACCTCACCCACAAGCTTGAAGGCATCATCCAAAATTGGCGGCGCAAAGGTGCAGATCTGACCGAAAGCCCCTTCGATTACGCACTTTTGGAAATTATCCGCCATGAGAAAGAAATGCCCACTCGACTCCGGGCTGAGGTCAAACAGAGTTTTGCCTCTGGAGAACAAGCCATCCGTGAGCTGGTGAAAGTTTGGGCAAATGCCTCATGGGATGAACTGCCTAAAGCCTTCCAGCGGGTAATCGGGTGGGACCCTGACCGCTGGGGACTTCTGCTATTATCAGCACATGTGGAGGCGTTCCACACCTGGCGCCAGGAACTCTTTGATGGACCAGGGCTGGGGATCACAGTCGGCGAATTCCTGGAGCAAGCATTAAATTCGCGTCCAAAGGTCGAATTAATGTTAGGCTCAACTTCCTGGCTGAAGGCTTTACTCAATATGTTAAATCAAGTCTTACAGGGCGCGCCGATATCACTTTATCAGTCTACAGCAGACCTTTACTGCCCCTGGCTGTTAAAATATCCCGACATCCAAGCCGCCGATGCCCTTCCTGCTGTCTTGGATGAGGCTGCCCTCAAGGCACACCTGACACATTTTCTCGGGCATCTCAAGAATTGGAGTGATGTCGATGCTGGTTTGGCCGCAATCGATGAACATGTTCCAGAAATGGGTTCTCTTTGCGCTCGCCTGGTTGATGGGTTGAAAAAGGTCTTTTCCTTGAACGCAGACGTAGACCGTCTGTCTATGATTGCCGCTGAAACCGTTCCAGACGAACTGGATGAAGCCTGCCAGGTGCTGCAAGCCCTGATTTCATGGCGATCACACCTTGACAATGGCGATCTCCCGGAGGCCATTCAAGCACTCGCCCAAGCACCAATGGACACTTGGATGCTGGCAATCCATACCCGAAAGGTAACACAAGACTGGCATCTTATGATCCTTCCAATCCTAGAAACGATCCAAACTCCCACATTCACTGTGGAAATACCAGAGCAGCCTTCCGAACCACGGATCGAGCAATTGCAGCGCATTTCAACCACCTTTGCAGAACTTCAGCCGCTATGGTCCCGGATGGAAAATACCGGTGTTCATACAAAAGTATTGGAAGCTCTCGAAGATCCCATTGATGAAGTTCGATCATCGTTTTTGGAGTGGCGGGTTGCCTTCGAAAGTTCAACAGATCAAACAACACGCCTGCTCTATCACAGCCATCTGGACCTGGTACGACAGGTATCCAATCGCCTCTTGCGCATGGCACAGCACATCCGCCAGGCAAAGCTTGCCTTTACCAGTTTGGAATTAGGACAGCAAGCCACCTTAACAATCAAACTGAAACATATTGATAACATCATCGACCATCTGACAGCTTTGGAACCAGAGTTCGTAAATAACCCCCAAGAAAGGCATTATCCAGAACATCAAACAGCCTTTCGGAAAATTTTTAACGCACAGACCGACCAGGCCTACCAGGCTGCGATATCTACCCTGTCTGAAAACCACCCATTTTACGCCTGGCTGGTAAAATCAACGCTTGCACAAAACGCTTCTTATCTATAGGATTGTAGCTAAATATGGAAACCAAAAAATTTGGACCTGATAAATCAATGAAATTCACCGAACCCCTCGATACCTGGCTTTCAGCAGGACTGCGCGATTTTGCTGTCCCTGAAGCGGCTGGATCGTCTGCTCGGGTATTCCTGCTGGATTATGAACCCTTTGCTGGAGATTATGCCGCATACCCGGCCATCAAAGTCATGCGCCCGGACAAAAAACAATACGCATTACCCCTTTTTCGAAATGAAGTGCAAATATTGCATGCGATGCGTGATGTGACTGGGATTACTCCCATGATTGGGCTGGGTTTCATACAAGTTAGTAATGGCATTTGGCCTGGTGAGATCGCCCCATTGACAACATCACTTGAAGCAAAAGCATCCGCACATCAAATTCAAGGCGTGATGGACCTCTATCAACCAGAAGAATACCAGCAATTTCTATCTGAGCTGGATGCCCGGGTGGCCGATGAATGGTTGGCATTCATCATATTGCCCCGGCGTTGGGAGGATAACCTCTACCTGCGCTGCGATTCAGGTTACACCCGCGGCGAGTTTAAACGCACCTACCCGATCCTGAACGCCTTTCAAGCGGGCATGCAAATTTGTGAGATCATGCAAACAGCTCATGATAAAGGAATCGTGTACTTGGATCATAAAGTTTTACATTATTTCTGGAATGAGCCCCGCCAGCAGGTCTACGTGTTGGACTGGAATATTGGCCGCCAGATAAGCAATGACAATACCCATGATGTTTTAGAATTTGATGTACTGCAGTTCAGTGCCCGTGCTTTACATCACCTGGTCACTGGTCGGCAGGCACCCGGATCTGTTAAAGTAGGCCCAAACAAACCGGAGGATATTCAAAACGCACCACAAAAATATGAGCCGGTATGGACTTATGATGATCAAAAACGACTCACAGAAGACGAAATGCAGGTGTTAGGCAGCGCTCTGCAAGGCGAGTTTCGCACCGCGAAAGCATTAGGGCATCAATTACATGCCCTGTATGAGAAACGCCGCTCAACGGCCTGACTATCCTGATCTTGAAAGGAAAACCATGCTACTTGACCTTATCCTAAGGGCAAAGGACGTCCTAAATCAACCTCAGCAGTCCGACGAGGAACTGATGGAGGTTGAAAATGCACTTAGTGCTTATCTTGAAGCCTTAGCCACCGAGCGGATTTCCCAACCAGTGGATTTCACTGATCTTGAACACGCTAACCGTTTAATGCGAGAGATCCGTAGGGAGCGGTCCCGGCGGCTGGCAGAAGCACAAGCACAAGCACCACCTGATGAACCCGATGAAAAACCTGAACTTGTATCAGAACAGGTGCCAGTTTCTCCCAGTGTCTCGCCACAGCTTGGCGAGGATGACACTTATGATCCCTTGCAAAAATTCCTCAGCTCCAGCCATGATCCTGAAGCTGAAGCATTGATGGATTCGGCGGAACAAGCTTTCTATGCAGGTAATTATCAGAAGGCAATACCTCTTTTTGAAAAAGTTCTGGGCATCGAGCCAACCTGGTCACGGGCCCAGGAACATCGAGATGAAGCCGAGGAATTCCTGCGGTCAGGCAATATCCCATCTGTTGCCCTGCCTCCGGATGCGGGTAAAGCCTATGGAAAAGCCCAATCTGCGGCAAGGGTTTTCCGGTACCAAACCGCCCTCGATTACCTGGATGAAGCCTTTGCCAGTTTAAAAGAGGCTGGCATTAACCGATGGCGTGAGGGTGAAGAACTGCGACAGGACCTTGAAAACCAGATGCAGGCACATGAAGTTTACCAGGAGGGTTTATCGCTCCTTGGCCAGGGTGAACTACAGAGTGCGCTCTCAAAAATCCAAACTGCTGCCAGTGCGGTTGCCACACCAGAATATGTTGATAAAGCAGCTGAGATTCGCTCAGACCTATCCACACTGGATGAGATTGCAGATGTGATCAACCTCAGCGGCAGCATCCCACCGGATAGACTGGCAGATGCCCGTCAAAAACTGGACCGTTTATCTTTGAAATACGGTGAAATACCCAAAGTCTCACGACTGCGCAACCGTGTTGAAACAATCCTTCCCAATGTGATCACCAGCCTGGTCGAAAACATTGAGCGCTTCAAACGCCAGGGTGACTCGGCCAGTGCCATCAAAACCGCAAAGAATGCTTATGCTGAAGCTGATCGCGCCCTTTCAACCCTGGGTGCTCTTCAGCCAGACAACCCATTAAGACAAAATTTAGAATCAGAAATCCATGATTCACGAGAACAGCTCGAAACCTATGAAGAAAGCCTTGAACAGGCCAAAGAATCTCTGAAGGGTGAAAGCCGCTTTTTCCCCCGTACAGCATTCTTAATCAGTAAAGCTGTTCGGAACCGGTTTCCACAAGACCCAGGGGTATTAGACCTCAAACGCCATCTCCGCTGGTACCATATCACTTTTTACGGTGGTGGTGGATTTGCCGTGATCATCATCATCCTGCTGTTGTTTTTCGGTGGACGTGGTATTGCAAGTGCCGTACAACAACGGCAATTGGCATTAACCCCTTCACCCACGATGACCGCAACGATTACGCCAACCAGCACGATCACGCCAACACCCACAGAGACTCCAACACCTGAACCGACTCCGACAGAAACGCCCTTTTATACGGTCACACCCACACCGATTGTCACCGGGACGGCCATGCGAGATTTATTTGCCCGGCAGGCCTGTTATGAGGGCTTCCGATCCACCGGACGCATCCCAGAGGGTGCAGTGGTCACCTTGCTGTCCATCCCAGACCGGGTCTTTGATAATTTAAACCGTGAATGTGTTTTGATTGAGTATCGCACAGCCGAGGCAAATGTGCTCGGGTACGTCCTCATCATGGATTTGAGTTTTCCTTAGAATAGCCTTACTAAACCGATATCAACACACCGGTTTTCATTTAAAAACCGCGTGTTTGTCCTTCCCAGGGCGGTGTTTTACCTTCCCTGAACTCGTGCACGCCTGGTCCGCCTAACTGCCGTAATCGCCAAATGCCATAGATATAACTCAACACCAGCACCGCGATTGTCACCGGCCAACCCAGCAGGATATTCGCCCATCCCAAGGCTGTAGCATCCCCGCGCTGAAACAGAATGACTTGAATCGTTAACCGTGTGGCGACTAATAACGCCCACACCCAGGTCACCTCAGTGTACGCGGGCTTGACGTCATCCCGCCAGAACCATTCCAGCGGCCATCCCCGGGTTAGATGGCTGAGCCAGGCTGCTAGCGGCTTACCAACCAGGTTGCTGATGATCATTACGAGGAATACCAAACCACTCCCAATGATCGTGGGAATGAAATAACTGGCAGCATCGCGGGTAAGTAATGCCAACCCCGCAGCCAATCCAACCCCCAGTAAACCGACCAGGGCATAAAACCACCGCTGCCCTCTAATAATCCGAAACCCTGTCAACAAAACAGCCAAACCCACTGCCCCCACAACAGCAATTTCTAGCCTTAAAAACCCATTGGCAATCACAAAAAGCAGCGGCGGCAGCAGGGCATCTATTGTTCGGCCAGAGAGGACCGATTTCAGCTCTTCTCCAATTTCCTGCGTTTTTCCCATAAGCCTTAAGCACCTTCGTTTGGTTTACGGTAAAACAAGAATAATCCCAAAAACAATTTCGACAACCACACTGATGATATTTGATTGTTCAATAGAGTCATCGATAAACATCGATACAAACCGTACCAAACCAACCAAAAGATAAGTGATACCCAGCATGGCATAGGGCTGTGGAGACCGGAAGTAGAGAGCCGTCAGGCCCAGCCCGACGAAAAAAGCACCGAGAATCGCGCGAATTTCTGTTATTCCTCTGCCACCCTCCGCGCGCAATCCCGTGAAGGCAAAGACTGCCCGGGGTTTGATCAGCGAGATCAAACCCGTCGCCACTGTACCCAGCGCAGCAATGATCTTCAAGATATTTAACACATCCATCGCAATGACTCCTATCAAATTTTTTCGAGAACTACCCTTGAGACCGGGTTACTTGATCCGCTCGCCCGCCCAGGAAAAACTTAACCCAATCACCTTTGCTCGCATAAAGCGTGATCAAAACATAAACGCTCCCTGTAAAGAAGCCCAGCACCATCATCAGAACGATCCAGATGACTGCTGAGATGATCTTCGTCTCACGGAAGGCAATCCACAGGGAAAATAAAACAAATCCAACATATAAATCAACGATGGAGACAATGCCCCAGGGGTTAGCTAGGATTTCACCACCATCTCGGGAAAAATCGCCAACGATAAACCCATTCAGCAGCGCAGCAGTCATCGCGATGACGCCCAACCAGGCAATAATTTTTGCGGTTTTCATCTTTTATCCTTACTTTGCTAACCTTTATACTTTTATTCGTTTTGCAGTAATTACTATAGCCACTTACGCAATCCCTTCTTTTCAGGATCTCCCTCCGCTTTGCTTTCCATCCAGTTCACACATACCGCTCCTGGACCAACGTGCGAACCCAGGGATGGGGTGACACCTGATACAAGAGGATGTGGTATATCTGGATAGGCTTGCGTCAGTTTTTGAATAAGTTCATTGACTTGTTCGGGTGCATTGGCATGGGTAATGCCAAACAGCTCAGACTTGGGGAACTTCTCCATGGCTACATTGAGCACTTTTTCAAAGGCTTTGCTCTTTGTTCGGGCAATCTCCATCCGCGAGGTGCCGTTATTCATTTTTAGTATTGGCTTGATACCTAACAGGCTGACCACATTATATTGAATTGCGCTCATGCGTCCCCCACGCAATAAATAGTCGATCGTATCTAGTTTCGCAAAAGCTTGGGCATGCAGGATTGCATCATCGATCACTGACTGGATTTCTTCCACAGATTTTTCTTCTGCAGCAGCCTGGGCAGCTTTAATGACAATAAATCCTTCTGCCATTGACAGGTTACCCGAATCAATCGGAATCACGGGCACGCGCTGATATTGTTCTGCCGCTAATTCTGCAGATTGGTAGACCGCGCTCAGCGTTTTTGAAATGTGGATTGAAAATATGGTAGTTGCACCTTGCTCTGCGAGTTGATCATAGACCTGCTCATATTGGGCAGGTGATGGCGCAGCAGTTGTTGGGTGTGGATGTGCGGTGGGAAGCGCTTCGTAAAATTCCTTTCGAGTCAAGTCAATGTTATCCCTGAAACTCTTGCCGTTTAGTGTGATGTACAGTGGGATCACTGTGATTGGTAATGTCTCCAGAACAGATGCGGGTATATCACTGGTTGTGTCAGTAACAATTTGAATACTCATTTTCTCCACCTTTTCCTTTCATTTAGGTGAGCCATGTCACCATGTAAATAACATTAATATGTATTATCTATTTTATCGCATAAACCATTCATTTGATAATTCCGGTACAAAGTTTCATCAATAATATATTGCTGATTAAACAATGCTTCACCTGTTTCCTAAAACCATATCGCTTGCAGATGATTTACCGCTTGTTAATGATTAACACCATTTGGAAAAATTTGTTTCATAATTCACACCATGAAATCGAATGTGGTCCAAAAAAGATAGGAACTGCAATTTCATAATAACAAGCACAAGAATGAACATAAGTCCCAGTCATGATATACGTTTTACCAAATAAAATTTAGTAAGGTTCACCAAATCTAATTTTCATCGATTCAGAGAATGTAGAAATTTAATTTTACATCTCTAGACCGTAATTGTTTATTGGCGGATTCGCCATAACACCCCAAAATAATAATATCCACAGAATGGCATTCGGGATCACATGGACAATAACAGCAGACCAGGTTGATCCCGTCATCTGTGCAACCAGTGGTGCTGCCAGCATACCCGGAATCATGCCAATAAAATGCCATTTCAGAATAGCGTGCACCAGCCAGGCCCACAACAATCCATTAATCACCCAGGCGAAACTGCCAAACATGTTTTCTTGAATGGGGAGTAAAAAACCACGCCACATGACTTCTTCACTGAACATGGCAACCAGGTGAAGCGGGATAAAAAGCAGTAAGAACTTCCAGTTACCCGGTAAATCCACATCAAAGAAACGCTTCAAAGGAAGCGATATTTCATCTAAAGGGTTAAACGGTGCTGGTAAATAATCCGGCGGTGACAATGCTTTGACCTTCGCCAACTTCTTGCCAATCGGTTCCAGAAGCTGATCTGCTGCTATGGTCACAACTATTCCTCCTAAAACCCAAAACCAATCTGAACCTGTGATTGCCGTAAACCTGAACCGTGTCATGATCTGCTCCAGATCGAATATCCCCCCTTCTACAAACACATAAAGCAATAAAGCCGTTGGTGTTAACAGAAACACCGGCAGCCACAAACTGCCAAAGAAAGAAACAATCTCAGAAAGCCCAAGCTTGCTTTGTTTTGGTACAACGACATAAACACCCACATAGATCAATAATCCAGTGATCCCAAAGATCAATATTTGCAGCCAAATTGACATGATTCCTACTCCTAAACTAGAACCTCATTTTTTTAATAATTAGAGAATTTCTTGGAAACAAGCAAATCAACCGCCTTTTCAAGATTGTTTTTCACCAGCAGCATTATAATATGAGATTCTCCACAACAACTTTTCCACCACTCTCTCTACGGCAGTTCCAGTGGATACCGGTAGCTGATATTCTGCCAATAAGTTCGGATTGGTTCATAGATATCGGTTCCATTTTCGAGGATCGGATTATCCAGGATGTTGACATAAGCCATTATCGCATCCCCAGGTTGATCTTGCAGTGCACCCAAAGCCATTAGCGTTCCCAAAGGTTCAAGGCTGGTGATTCCTGTGTTCTGGATATTCAAACCCTGAAGCTTGGTTAAGTTCAACAGAAACGGGTACGCATCACCGATAAAGACGTTTCTCATGATGAGCGTTTCCAGGTAGTGCAAATTCCCAATTGCCTCTATCCCAATTTCAACCGGGTTCGAATGAATGTTAAGATAACGAAGGTCTCTCAAACCAGCCAGCGGACTGAGGTCCCTTATCTGATTCTCTCGCAGGTTTAAAGACCTGAGCTGGGTCAGGTTGCCTAAAGGAGAGATATTGGTGATCTGGTTTTTTCGTAAATCTGCTTCTTCTAGGTTAGACATTTCCTTTAAGGCTGTAAGATCGTCAATGCTGTTTCCACGCAGATCCAACATTTCCATATGTACCATATTTTTCAGGAAAGAAATGTCTTGAATGCCCGTATTCCGCATATTTAACCGGGTCAGGTTGGATAATGCTGCTAAAACACTCGCCTGATCAGCAATCGCAACATCCCGCATGATCAGCGTTTCCAGTAATGTGAAGTTTGACAAAACGTGCCAACCAGAGTCAACAGGGTTGGAATGGATGTTTAAGTACACCAAATCTGATAATCCCTCTAACGGCGCCAGGTCTCTGATCTCGTTCTCTCTCAGATTCAAGGTTGTCAAAGATTTAAGATCTCGTAAAGCCTCCACATCTTCAAAACGATTTTCTCGTAAATCCAGGGTTTTCAAATGTTCCAGCGAAGCCAATGGGCTGATGTCGGCAATGTG
>SLIC01000024.1 GCA_007135845.1 Candidatus Brevefilum sp. | reverse complement strand
GCTGAGTAGTTACAAAATTATTATCAAAAAAAAGATTTTCTTTTCAGATTACGATTTCATGTATATCGTCGGTGTTTCAACACTATAGGGAATGGCGTTTTGAAATTCTTCGTGATTAATGATATACACGATATCACGAGATGAACAACAGAATGTTTTAAGGTAATGAAATCCAACGTTGAGATTCCTTAACTGGAAAGCATCCTGTGAAAACAGGTCACGCTTACTTTTCAGTTTATCATCTGTGATCAACGAAAGTTAAAACCGCCGCAGTATCTCCCGAAGTCCGAAATCTAGAAATTCTTGAAAGCCCGTGGGATCAACCAGATAGATGATCGCAAAGGAAGTGACGAAAATAATCGCTGCCAGCCAACGGGTGTAGATACCACGGGTTCGCGTAAACAGGATCACCGACAAAACTGCGATGATTCCAGGCCCTACGACCCGTAAATCACCCAATGGCACCCAATATCCCCCGATTAATTGCCGGTCTGCGCCAAGAAAATTGGCAATATTAAACTCGATATCAAAAACCATCAGCACAATGCTTGCTACTAACACAACAAGGAGTATGTAAGAAGACGTTTTCGTCGATCGCCCCTCTGTGCGATAAGCTTGATAAATCGCGGTAGGTATGAGCAAGATGATCGTAATCAAAGGCTGCTGGAATATGAGTCCAAGAACAATGCCAATGAATGCAATAATCATGAACAACGTACACAGGTGGGGGGCATACTTGGTTGGTTTTGCCATGACAACTCCTGGTATATTCTTTTATGGTTGATTATGATGGATCTAGATTTTGTGGTTAATTCCGAAATTATAACCCAAAAACCAATCGTCACTAGATAATAATTACACATTTAGTATCTACTCAGGCGTACTCCTGCTGAGGTGTGGGTGGTGTTGGGTTATTCCTCTTCAGACTGAGTAGTTACTATATTTATTAAAATGGCATGAGATTCTTAGGGGTTTTCCGGACAGAACTAACTGAACTATAGTTCTGAGGGCTTGAAAACTATCAGCTAGTAGAAATCTCAAGTGTTTATTGATCAATTTATCAGGTTTTCCTTCATATTCAGAATTAATTTGCCATTAGTTTACACCCAAGCCATTCACTGTGCGTTTTGCAAGCACAACAGCAGCTGTTTCAATCCCCCGGCCGGTTCCTCAGCAGTGACCGCCAGCACGTACTGCAGGCTTACAATTTCGTCCTCGGGGGTCACATTGAGAATCCGCACACCTTCTGGTGATTGGCTCTCCAACAAGTAACCGATGGCATAAGGATAAAGGTCCAACAGCTTCTCTAAAAATGGCGTTGTTGAAAAAACCTGTGGATCAATTAAGATCCCGTTATCATCCAGGTAAATCCTGCTGAATAAAATTTCAACCTCATGGCCTTCTGGGTAAGACAGCGGCATTATCGGTTGACCCCTTCCGCTCTCATCATCCCCTACCGAAGATACTTCTCCCCAACGGGTGATGGTCCCAGCGTAAATTCCTTGTAGGTCAGACAGGCGAATTGAGTTTACCGGTACATCTGACCCTGCCACGATCACAATTTCCTCCACACCCATGACAGCAACAAAAGGATCTGTTGCCAACCGTTCCCCCAGGCGCAGGATCAGGTCAGTCTCTGACAGGGATAATTCTGCCCTGGGTAAAATCTGGACAGACACCCCAAAGTTGGGAATATCCGCCGCACACACCGCCACCTTTGGCAGCCAATGCTCAACCGCCGGGGTAATTTGCAGTTCCACAACCTCGGGTGGGGGTTGCTCAACGGGTATAGGCGCTTCCAGTTCACAGGCGGTCACCACCACCAGAAGTGCCAAACCCAGAAAAATCAGGTTAATAGTTTTCATTGTGTTACCTTAACAACCAGGTCAGGATCGTAATTGTCCCCACCAGGAAGCAGTAGATCGAAAAATACGCCAGTGAGTTTCTTACCAGGAACTTGAGCAGCCAGCGAATGGCGATATAGCCCACCACCATAGCGGTCACAAATCCGACTGCCATAATTGGTAGAAACTCGCCCAAATCGGGCACTTCGGTGACCATCTGGTAGGTTGATAGGACCCCAGCCGCCAGCATGATTGGGATTGACATTAAGAACGAAAACTTTCCAGCGGCTTCACGGCGCAGGTGTGTGTACATACCGCCCGAGATCGTTGACCCGGAACGCGAGATACCAGGAAACATCGCCAGGATCTGCATCAAGCCCATTGATAGGGCTGACACCAAGGTGATATCCTCGATATCGCCCAGCTTTTGGCTGATCAACTCCGCCAGGAGCATGACCACTGCCGTGACCAGCAGCATGATCCCCGCGATGAGCGGTGAAGCAAAGGCCTCTTCAACCACATCGGCAAAGAACAACCCTGCCACCCCGGCCGGGATCGTCGCAACGATGATCAGCCAGCCCATCCTGGCATCATGCGAAGCGAAGGGTGTTCCTGCAAACAACTGTGTGAAGAACTCACTGATAATGGCGACCAGGTCCTTCCTAAAATAAAAAATGACCGCCACGATGGTGCCAATCTGCACCAGCACGTTGAAGATAAAGGTTTCTTTGACGGGTAATTGCCAGTTGAGAAAAAAAGGCAGGATCACCAGGTGCCCGGAACTGGAGACCGGTAAAAATTCGGTGATACCCTGGAGGATACCCAATATGATTGCTTGGATAATGTTCATGTAATATTCCTCTTCAGATTAGCAAGCCAGATAAATATTGCTGCTGAAAGGCATCAAATTCACCCTTAACAATCGCCTCTCGCATGAGCCTGGCAAGGTTTAGCAATGTATGAATGTTATGGATCGAGAGCAGTGTGCCGGACAGCATCTCGCGGGCCTGGATTAGGTGTCGTATATAGGCTCGGGTATGGGTCTGGCAGGTGTAACAAGTACAGGTGTCACTGATCGGCTGTTCGTCACGGGCATATTTTGCGTTCATCAAATTCATACGCCCAGTATCGGTCATGGCCGCGTTATGACGGGCCAGCCGGGTTGGCAAAACACAGTCAAAAATATCAACACCGAGCCCAACACATTCCACCAGATCTTGCGGGGTACCCACGCCCATCAAGTAGCGGGGCTTGTTTCGGGGCAAAATCGGGTTGACCACCTTGAGCATGGCGTGCATTTCATCCTTGGTTTCTCCCACAGAAAGACCGCCAATGGCGTTGCCCGGGAAATCCAGGCTGGCAATATGCCGGGCCGATGCCTTCCGCAGCTCAGGGAAGACGCCGCCCTGAACAATGCCAAACAGAGCCTGATCGTCCCTGGTTTTGGCATGCAAACAGCGTTCTGCCCAGCGGTGGGTACGTTCCATCGCCTGGCGGTTATAGTCATGGTCATAGGGTTCAGCACATTCATCGAATGCCATGATCACATCGGCGCCGAGGTTTTCCTGGATGGCAATGGATCGTTCTGGCGTAAAGCGGTGGGAGGAGCCGTCAATATGGCTTTTGAAGGTAACGCCGTCCTCGTCAACCTGGCGGGTATCAGAAAGAGAGAAAACCTGGAAACCGCCGGAATCGGTTAAAATCGGCCTTTCCCAGGACATAAAACCATGTAAACCGCCCATTTCAGCGACCAGGTCATCGCCTGGGCGCAGGTAAAGGTGATAGGTATTGGCCAGGATCAGTTTAGCATCCAGCGCCATCAATTGGGCCTGGGTGAGGGACTTGACCGTCCCCTGGGTGCCAACCGGGGCAAAGATCGGTGTGGGTATCTCACCATAGTGGGTATGAAAGATGCCCGCGCGCGCTTCGCCATCCTGCGCAATCAGCTCAAAGGAGAAGGCTTTCGGTTTTATCCTGTCGTTTTCTTGATGTTTAATTTGGGCACGCATTGTTCCACCGAGAAATGATTATACCTTAGGCTCGGGGGATGCAAGATAGGGCAATTGCAAAGTCTCAAAAGGTACAAGAAAAGCCATGATGATATTTTTTTTGTAGGGTGGGTTGAGGGAGCGTTTTTCGCATGATTAAACCTTATGTGTGTTTACTATTCTCAACATCAACCATACTCTGGATCAACCCACCACCGAAGTGGATTTGGGGTGATGTGGATGTGCTAACGGTATTCCACTACCCATTTGGAGGATTTACCCATGTGCATCTTTCTCAATGGTGGGTTGGTCCTGATTTCTAATTTACGGCAAAGTCCAATGGGTTCAGCACAGTGATGAATATAGGATGTAGTTCGCCAACCCACCCTACCGGACTTTCAAAGATAGGTTCTGCCAATACCTAAGAGAAGAATTAATTCAGGATAATGTAACATCTGGTCTTGATTGGCACACAATCGCCGGCTATACTTCTTTATATGAACAATGTACCGGAAAACTGGCTGCGGGTTGAGCTGCATACCCACACCCACGCATCAAAGGACTGTCTCGTCAAACCTGAAAAGCTGCTCAAACACTGTCAACGTGTAGGCATTGACCGGGTTGCTGTTACGGATCACAATGAAATCCAAGGTGCCTTGGCTGCCAAAGCCCTGGCACCAGAACGGGTCATCGTCGGTGAAGAGATCCACACGACCCAAGGCGAACTGCTGGGATATTTTATGACCGAGCATATCCCAGGCGGACTTGAACCCGTCGAAACCATCGAGCGACTGCGCAGCCAGGGCGCCGTGATCAGCGTCCCCCATCCCTTCGACACAACGCGCGGCCCCCAATGGACTCGTGAACAACTTTTAGCCATCATCCCCCTGGTGGACGCCATCGAAACCTTCAATGCCCGGTGCATGACCAATCAGCCAAACAAACAAGCTGCGGCCTTTGCCAGGAAACACAACCTGTTAGAAACGGTCGGTTCCGATGCGCATACGTTAAAAGAAGTGGGACGTGCTTCGCTGACAATGCACCCGTTTACGGAAGCTCCGGGGTTCCTGGAATCATTAAAAACCGCCCGGCTTCACACCCGCAAATCATCGTGGTTTGTCCACCTGTTTTCGCGTTACGCAGCTTTTTATAAACAGTTGATAACAGAACCATAATCATTCTGGTTATGTACTGGGTTCTCACCACCAGTTTTTTACTCACCGCCTACACGAAACAAACCAAAGAACGGGTTAAGAACCCACCACACTCATTTCGAGACGATATGATGAGGTTTCAAAAGATTCGGGTCTGGACAATCAGGCTAATCCTCGGATATCTTATTATCGGGTCAGTTTATTACGTTTCAAGTTTCTTCTTAATGCTGATAACTGGCAAGGATATCGTCTTTTCGCCCATCATCGGTTACCCGCTGACGCTGATGGGTTGGCCTTGGATGGTGTATGCAGACCTGATTCATCATCAAACCCTTGGGTTGAGACTTCCAACCACATTAACCCTCATTTCGGCGGTTGCTTTTTTAATTTACATTTTCCACACAATAGTTAAGCACTAGGTCTGAGGTTATTGACTTGTTCTATTGAAAATCCATGCCTTAACCACATATATTTCTTAGATCTTTTCCAGAAGATCAGTTCCTATCTGATCAAAATCAATCTTCGAAGTCCCTTTTCTCCTCCAGGCTATAACTTTGTGATCAATAAACTAATCCTGGCTAAACCATCCATTTCTCTGGGTCAAGCATATGTCTACCAAAAACCATACCAGACGACTATTTCAAATTAGACCATTTTCTGGTATAGTATTGAAGGCATATGGAGATGCCACCTTTGCATGGTCTGATGCAATCAATGATCAGGAAAAATACTTTCAAGATCTAAAATAAACCGCTCATTCGGTGCGAGTGAAAGATTGCATATTGCCTTTACTTTAGATAGACATAATCAATGCACAACGAGAAGAAATTGCCGTTAATCGAACTGGTGAAGAAACACCTGCGTGAGGGGGATCGAGCACAAGCAAAAAGAACTGCTCAACATCTCGTAAACAGACACCCTGAAATCCTCGAGGGCTGGTTGTTCATGGCCGGCTTATCAGAGAATCCCGCAGAACGCCAGGGTTATGTCTCAAAAGCCCATCAAATCGCTCCCAACGACCCCAGGGTAATTAAAGCCATAGCCTGGCTGAACGAACAGGATGAGGAGCCCCTTTCAGATACAGCACCAGTAACCATTTCACAAAAAGCACCGGGACAAATCGTCAGTAAAGATCACATTGCTTTTCAATCAACCCTTGAACAGGATGATTTATCAACGCCCCGCCGCAGTTGGTTTACGCGGTTGAACGAGAACGGGCTGTTTCGCGGCTTTGTCCACATGGGCAAAAAAGCCTTGTTGATTGCCATCACCATCTTTATTGGCACCTTCGCCACCATCCAGATCATGAATCGCGATGTGGTCACCGGTTTCACAACCGACCGAGCTCAACTGGATGTATTGATGGAACGGTACGTCGATCGGGCATTATCACAGTATTCCAGGGAAAATCCTGGCGCGTCACACGATGATTACTTGGCATTTGAAGAAGAATTGATCCAATCAACAGGCATTGAACTACCCAGATTTCAGCGCCACTTAAGATGGACACTAAATGCGCTGACCTTTGACTGGGGTGCCATCCGCATCGGCGAAGCGTTACCATGGGGCGGCTTTTTCATACCCAGAGCAGGCTTGGATCTGAACGATATAATACTAAGTTACCTACCCAACACACTGCTGCTGGTGTGCACTGCCTACTTCCTCGTGTTTTTGATTGGTCTGCCCCTCTCGCTCAGGATGTCACGCAATTATGGCAAATGGTATGACAGATTGTTCTCGTTCTTTGCCGCATTATCATCGATCCCCAGCTGGGTGTATGGCATTCTGCTCATCACCATTTTCGCTTTAGAGCTGCGCATCCTGCCCACCGGGCGCATGATCGGCAACTTCCCGCCCGAAACCCCCTGGGGGTATATCCTGGTCGTGGGACGGCACATGATCCTGCCGGTGTCTGCCATATTCTTGTCAATCTTCTTCACGCTGGTCTATTCCTGGCGCACCTTCTTTATCACGTTTTCTTCTGAAGATTATGTTGATCTGGGTAAAGCCATGGGCATGTCAGAGCGCAAACTGCAAAAGAACTACATTCTCAAACCGACCCTGCCCTATGTGATCACCAGTTTCTCGCTGATGTTTGTGACCTTTTGGCAGATGACCCTGGCTTTAGAAGTCGTTTTCAATTGGCCCGGCATTGGTTGGCTGTATGTCACCAGGGCGCTGCCCAACCTGTGGGGTGATACCACCTATCCCGGTGATTTAGTCATCTCCATCACCCTGGTGGTGATGTTTGCCTATCTGATGGGAGTGGTGGTCCTGCTGCTCGACCTGGCTTATGTGATTGTTGACCCCCGGATAAGATTATCCAAACAGGGCAATCATTTGCGCCTCAAGCGGCTTAAGAAAAAACCACTAACAGCTATTAAACAAATCCTGAAACCTGATAAATCAAAGGCTTCTAAACAGGCCAACCCCCATCTAAACCATGATCCAGGACCGGGGAATAGGCGAAGGTACCCTGGCACTTCAGGAACAAACCCTGGAAGATCTTCTGGATCAACGAATAGGGAATATAAATTTTGGAAGTGGCTCAAGCGAGCCTTCACTGAGGTTGTGCGCTACCCATCGGCCATCATCGGCTTCATCATCATCGGCATCTTGATCGTGGGTTCTTTGTACGCCGTCATTTTCTTGCCCTATGAACAGATCGGCGATGATTGGTCTCGCTCACACCTGAGCGGGAGACCCACAACCCCCCAGTTAGCCCAACCAGCCTGGACCAATTTATTCATAAGGGGCAACTACCTTTCTACGTTAAGTTTTAATAGCGAAGAGGGTGATGGGACCTATGAAAGCGTCCCCATCAACGAGGAACTAAACCATGTGGTGCTGACTTTCGAGTTTGATTACGATTACGCCGCATTCCCCAGCGATTTTTTACTCTATCTATCCAGCAATTATGCCACCAAACGCGGCTTTGCCGAGATTTTCTGGCGAACGCCGGATGGCCGCGAATTAGAGTTACGCACAACCGAGGTTGCCAGCCTGACAAGATATGACCTGGAGACTGGCATCAACTACCGCCGTTGGGTCAATGACAATCCCAATTGGGCCGCCTGGTTCAATATCAATGATCTCTCCCAAAACCCTCCCCATTACCTGCTCTTCGCTGACCCGGACCAGGCACAGCCTGCCCTCGTCCAGGGAACCTATGAGCTGGTCATTGATGGGTTTACGTTCGAGGCAGACAGCGATATCGATGCTGAACTGGTCCTGCTGGGGCAGGTCTACGGACCGGCAGGCACAGATTTTTACCGCCGTGATTTGATCGTCCCCCTCTTATGGGGCATGCCGTTCGCCCTGCTGATCGGCTTAGGCGGCGCGTTGTTCACCACCATCATCTCCATGGCGCTGGCCGCCAGCGGTGTGTGGTTTGGCGGTTGGGTCGATAATTTTGTTCAGCGGTTGATCGATGTCAACCTGGTGCTGCCCGTGTTAGCCATCGCCGTGATGGCCTATGCCTTTTTGGGCATCAGCGTGTGGACGATTTTGATCATCTATGTGTTCTTAAATGCCTTTGGCACCCCAACCAAGAACTTCAGGTCTGCATTTTTACAGATCAAAGACGCACCCTACATCGAAGCAGCCAAAGCTTACGGCTCGAACAACACCCGTATCATCTTAAGATACATGGTCCCCAGGTTGATCCCAGTGCTGGTACCTCAGCTGGTGATCCTGATTCCGGCTTTTGTCTTCCTAGAAGCGACACTGGGGTTCTTCAATATCCGCATGCTCTACCCCACCTGGGGCACCGTTATTTACCAGGCAACGATGCGCGGCGGCCTATTTGGCTCCCGCTTCTGGATGCTGCAGCCGATCGCCTTGCTGCTGTTGACCGGCTTGGGCTTCTCACTGTTTGGCTTTGCCCTGGAAAGGATCCTCAACCCGCGATTGAGTGATGATTGAGAGGGACAGAAGACGGGAGACCGGGGACGGGGGTATTTAGCTAACGGCTCATAGCTGATGGCTCATAGCAAAACATACAGGGGTTGGCGGATCAAACATCATTACCGCCAACCCAACTTTTGAATTTATGGATTGAATTGCACCTGCTGCTTATCCGGCCGTGTAACCGCCATCAACCAGGTAGTGAACACCCGTCATAAAAGACGCTTTATCAGAACACAGGAAGGTCACCAAGTCAGCAACCTCTTGGGGTTCACCCAGGCGTCCCATCGCGTGCAACGCCATGATCCCCTGCATTTCCTCATCACTGAAACCTTCGGTGACCATCGGCGTGTTGATGAAAGCAGGACCCACCGAGTTGACACGGATACCCCGTTTGGCATAATCCAGGGCAGCTGTTTTCGTCAAGCCGATCACACCATGCTTTGAGGCTGTGTATGCAGATGTCTTTTCAAAGGCATCTGTCCCCAAAATGGATGACATATTGATGATCACACCGCCGCCTTGTTTCAGCATTTGGGGAATCTGATACCGCATGCAGTAAAAGACGCCGTTCAGATTTATTTCGATCACCT
>SLIC01000042.1 GCA_007135845.1 Candidatus Brevefilum sp. | reverse complement strand
TAATGCCTGGACGAAGGCCCGCATCACGCCCTCGTCACCCCCGCCGTGACCGGCACCATTGTCGACCACGGTGGCGAACCTGAAGCGCTCAATCTGACCTGGCCCGTGGGGGTGGACTTCCAGCCAGGCCTGGCTGTAGGAAAACTTGCCCAGCAGTGTTGCCCGCGCTCCATCGATGCGCAGCGTGCGGCCTTCCTCGTGGGAGTGACCGTGCATCGTAAGTGTGGCGGTGATGCCGCTGGGGTATTGCAAATTGACCACCTGGTGGTCCACAACGTCGTTGTCGCAGTGGTAGACGCAGCGGCCGTAAGGTCCGGTCTGGAGCGCATCCAGTATGGCTGAGTCATCCCCTGGGAACGCCGTGATCGTGCTGCGCGGCCAGCCGGTGTAGCGTGTCAGTGCGCGCAGCGGGGGGATGAGGGCGGCAAGAGCATCTGCCAGGCGGGGTTGGGCCAGGGTCAACCGGCCAAAGGACCGGAACAGCGGGTTATCCGACCTGGCCACAGCGGCTTTGATCTGGTAGCTCTCCAGGTAGATGCGCGGCGCATAAAAGGGGCAGGTTTCTGCTGCCGGGCAGCCGTCGGTGCAGCGCGCGGGTGCACCTGGCGGGGCGTTTTCGGCGGTGAAATGACGTAGATCTCCCATTGAGCTGAGCCGGTTTGCCCGTTCACCGGTGAACCAGTACAGCAGGTCGAGGTCATGGCAGCACTTGGCCACGATCATCGGTGCGCTCTCGGCGATGGTCCGCCAGTTGCCGCGCACATAGCTGTGTGCCATATGGAAATAGGAGACGTTCTCCGAATGTGCTATGTGAACAATTTTTCCGAGCTGACCTGAGTCGAAAATCGCCTTGACCTTTTGGAAGAAATCCGTGTAGCGCAAAACGTGACACACCATCAACAAGCGCTTGGCTTGCTGGGCTTCCTTGACGATGTGCTGGGTCTCATTGAGGGTGGTGGCGATGGGCTTTTCCAGCAGGATGTCGTAGCCCGCGTGCAGCGCAGCGATGGTTGCGTTATGGTGCACTTCATCCGGGGTGGCGTTAATCACGGCATCGGCCATTTTTTCCGCCTGGAGGGCAGCATGCCAGTCATCAAACTGGAAATCAGGCGAGATGTGGTGTGCTTTGGCGAACTGCAACCGGCGTTCCGGGTGCGGTTCTGCCACTGCCACAAACTTTACCTGGTTGGGATGTTTGAGGGCGTATCGGCCGTAGGCGTCTGCCCCGCGGTTGCCGGCACCGAATAGAAGGATGCGAACAGGGTTGGGCATGGGGGTCTACCTGCCAAGCGTTCTCTGCACAGCGCAGACTGCGCTGTGCGCTAAGAGACGAATTGGTGGGATTGTTGTGATCTGTAAAACGCTCATCGAGTGGATTATAACATTGCCTGAAGTCAGCCTGTAAATAATTAGCCATTCTTTTGGCAGGTTAATTTGTTCTATTTACCCATCTGCGAAGCGCGCTTCTATCTTTATAATCAAGTTATTGATAATCATTGTTAAATAAACCCACCCCAACCCCTCCCTAAATGGAGGGGCTTAAAGTCTCTTCCCTTCACGAAGCACTCTTTGAGTAGGGAAGGGATTTAGGGATGGGTAAAGTAATAAATTTTTCATCCATAACATCAGATATGGATAATAAAAAAATAAAGATAGTGGTAATTAAACTAAAGCTTTTTAGACTTTGCGATTGCCCTGCATATTGAGTAAATTTTGGCTCAAGGATGATAAAATGAGTACAGCTGAAAATCTTCATGTGCGCTAAACGGAGTATTGGCTGATGTTCCCTGAAAAAGAAAATGCTGCATTAGAACTTAAGATACAAGAAACAAAAACATTCCTAAAGACCGTTAGTGCTTATGCAAACTATCTTGATGGGAAAATTGTCTTTGGTGTTAAAAATGATCTGAGTATTATTGGCATTAAGGAACCTGACAAATTTCGGCTTCAGATTGAAAATATTATTAACGATTGTATTGATCCTCGACCTGAATTTTTCTTGAGCACGATAGAAATTGAAGGTAAAACCTTGGTTGAATTATTCGTTAAAAAAGGTTCACATACCCCCTACACATATAACGGAGCCGCATATAAAAGGAGTGACACCTCGTCTGTGCCAGTAGATGCCTATGAGTTACAACGATTATCTCTTGAGGGCATTAACATCAGCTACGATCAATTACCTTCAACTGAAGATAATTTATCATTTGAAGTTCTTAAATCAATGTTAATAGAAAAGATAGGTATACAACAGTTCTCAAAAGATACATTGCGGACATTGGGATTGATTAATCAAGAAAAGTATACTCGTGCTGCACAACTACTAGCGGATGATAATGAAATTAACCAATCAATCACTTCAATTATTCGATTCGGCCATAAAGCATCAGTGTTCTTAGAGAGACAAGAGGTCGCAAGAAAATCTCTTTTGATTCAGTATCAAGATTCATTAACCATGTTTAACAAGTGGTATCCACAATTTGAACAAATCATTGGGTTTGAAAGGATAACGAGGCAGCAAATACCGCATGAAGCTTTTCGTGAAGGCGTAGCAAATGCCTTGGTTCACCGCAGGTTTGATCTCAATGCCTCCGTTCAAATAGCCATGTACGAAGATCGGATTGAAATCACATCACCGGGAGGATTGCCACAGGGGATTTCAAAAACCGCATATCTTTATGGGCAGGTATCACTACTACGCAATATGACAATAGCAGAGGTCTTTTATCGTCTTGGATTAATTGAAAAGTTTGGCACGGGGATATTACGCATCCGTGAATCATATGAAAATTATTCTCCCAAGCCAGAATTTGATATTTCTGATAATTTTATTCGTGTTGTTCTACCTGTTGTTGATTATGAGGCAGTATTAGAAGAAAAGGACATCAGGACAAACATAATGGTTGCCCTTTCGAAAAGGAGTCCTCTTTCACGATCGCAATTAGAACAGATTACAGGATTCAAGCGGAGTTGGCTGCATCAGCAATTGAAAAAGATGGTTGAAGAGGGCTCTCTTGAAGTTGTCGGCGGTGGGCCACAAACAAAGTATCAGATAAGAACCTAGATATCATTTGTTCAAATATCTTCCGCTGTATCTTCCGTTTTGGATAGAATACCGGAAGATAAATTGAATATAACAAGCCTAACGTCTTTTATGGTGATGGAATCCACCGAGAATTTTGTCAAGATAGCTGCAAATGAATAATTGCGACATCTTCCTTTACCTAGATCTAGATAGAGCATTCATATGCTATGAGTTAAAAATAGAGGCCAAGAGAAGGGTTTTGAAAATGAAAAATATTGATTTGATAAAAATTGAAGAGGCAGCCATGAATGCCTGGCCGGCACCACGCCAGATGGTCTATGATGGCTGGATACTGCGGTTTACGGGTGGCAAGTCCAAGCGGGTGAACTCGGTGAACTTGCTCTATGAGTCGACAAAACCCCTCGCGGAAAAGATCCGCACCTGTGAATCCATCTACGCCAGACAGGGTCAGCCGTGCTTGTTCCGGGTCACCGATCTGTTTTCCCCACCTGTACTCAAGCAAGCTTTGAAAGAGGCTGGTTATAAACCCTTCGACACAACCGTTGTGCTGGGACGTGAGCTTCAATTGAGCCATGACCATCGACCGGATGTCACCATTCTGGAATTGCCGACGCCAGATTGGTTCCGCTTGCGTGATCAGTTTATCCAGGTGTCTCCTGCAGACCAAGAAATTCATGAATCGATTCTATTGAGCATCGTGCCGGACCGGGTGTTGCTGGGCTTGTTTGCCAATGGAAAACCGGCCGCTTGCGGCATGGGGGTTGTGGAAGATGGCTTATTGGGGTTTTTCAGCATCCACACGGCGGCAACATGGCGGCGCAAAGGGTACGGCAGCCTGATCATGGGTGCGTTGATGGATTGGGGCATGGCACGCGGTGCATCCTACGGCTACCTGCAAGTGGAGGGTGATAACCGACCCGCCCTGGCGATGTATAAGAAATTGGGCTACGAGCTTTGCTACAAGTATGTGTATTATCGCAAGGGATGAGGAGATTAGGTTTCAGGTAGTAGGTGATTAGGTATCAGGCGATTAGGGATTGGGGCAATGGTCCTTTCCGTTCAGGATGCTGCACAGACGGGAGGCGGCGCACTGAATGGCGATTGCGAACCAATATTTTTGTGAAATTTCTATATCGTTTTTTAGTTACACAGACTTTATTTAAGTGTAGTTTGGATTACATTTGTTTCAACCTGCTTAAGCTGTAAGCTTAAACTAACCAGGATAAGCGAGGTGCATATCCATAAAGGGTAAAGGTCTGCGTTGTTGCCATTAATCATCGGGGATTTTTTATAACGTCTTCGATGAAATCCACAATAATGTTTCTTGATTTTAATCTTTGACAAATCGAAACCACCTGATATAATTCAGGTAATACGATCTGTTTATCGATAGGAAAAACGTATGGAATCTGTAACAGTATCAACAAAATATCAAGTTGTCATTCCTAAGCGTGTGAGAGAACAGATGGATATTCGACCCGGGCAGAAAATCCAGGTGATCTCCTACATGGGACGTATTGAATTGGTCCCGCAGAAAAGCATTAAGGAAAGTCGGGGGTTCCTTGATGGGATTGATACAACGGTTGATCGAGAGCAAGATCGGGTATGAATATTGTTGACTCATCCGGTTGGTTGGAATATTTTGGCAATGGGCCAAATGCAGGATTTTTTAGCGAACCCATTGAGAGGGGAGATGAATTGCTCGTTCCAACTATCAGTATTTTTGAAGTATTCAAACGTGTTCTCCAGCAAAAGGATGAAACAGATGCACTCAGAGCTGTTGCCTTCATGTACACAGGTCTGGTTGTAGATTTAACCGATTCACTGGCTTTACATGCCGCAAAAGTGTCCCATGAGCTAAAAATTCCTATGGCAGACAGCATTATGCTGGCAACAGCACGTGAATACGGGGCAGTTTTGTGGACCCAGGATGCAGATTTTGAGGGCTTTGAGGGGGTAAACTTAATTAAAAGGCAGTGAAATTCTTGTTGATGGCCATCTTTTTGCAATCACCACTGTAAATCTTGCACATGTTGATGGTTTTGTTTCAGAACATCACGCGGTGATATTGGGAACAAAACAGGGCTGATGTCCGTCAATACTATAGTGATCAAATTAACAATAAAAGGAGAAAAAACAATGAAAACCTTAAAAACACTATTTATTCTAACCCTGGGGCTGATTTTTACCCTGGCAGCTTGCAGTCCCGCAGCAGAAGTTCCTGATCTGGAAGGCACTTCCTGGCTGCTGCTCGAGATCAACGGCCAGCCCGTGATTGAAGGCAGTGACCCAACATTGGTCTTCGAGGACGACAGCATCGGCGGTGACGGGTCTTGTAACGTTTTCGGCGGCGAGTACGTGGCAGAAAATGGAGAATTATCCTTCAGCAATATTTTTTCGACCTTGATGTTTTGCGAGGATACCTCTGACCAGGAAGCTGCCTATCTCGGTGCCCTAAACGAGGCAGCTGGTTACCAGGTTACAAATGGCAACCTGCAAATCCTGGATGCTGATGGTCAGGTAACCTTGACCTTTGAGCCACAAAATTAAATAACTTTCAAAGAAAATAACAATCACACGGTTTAGAATGCACCGTGTGATTGTATCTTTATATCTGGCGTAAAGAACTGAACCATTCGTGGAGTGGGAGTGTATCCCGCTCCACATTGCTTTAAGTTTGAAGAAACGGAAATTGTCGATGCTTGTTAGACCAATTGTCTCTGGTCTTCAGGTGAGCGTTAAGGCAGAAAGAACGCCCAAGACTTAAGATCATGAAATCGTTTATCCTGTTGGTGCTTACTGTTTGAACTGTGTCTCATACAGGTGGGCGTAGAGCCCGCCAAAGGCCAGCAGGTCTTTGTGCGTGCCGCGCTCGATCACCTCGCCCTTGTCCATCACCAGGATCAGGTCTGCGGAGAGGATCGTGCTCAGGCGGTGGGCTATGACGATGCTGGTGCGATTGGTATACATGCGCTCCAGGGCTTCCTGAATCAGGGCTTCGGATTCACTGTCGAGATGGCTGGTGGCTTCATCAAGGATCATGATGCGGGGGTCCTTGAGCAGCACACGTGCCAGTGCCAGGCGCTGCTTCTCCCCACCGCTGAGACGGTAGCCGCGTTCACCAACGATGGTGTTGTAACCTTCGGGCAATTCAGAGATAAACTGGTGAATGTTGGCAGCTTTGGCAGCGGCGATAATGTCTTCGTTCGCTGCCTGCGGGTTGGCATACAGCAGGTTCGCACGGATGGTGTCGTGGAACAGGTAAGTTTCCTGGGTGACCATCCCAATAGCATCTGCCAGGTCGTCCAGGCACAGATTGCGTAAATCATGGCCATCCAGTCGGATCGTGCCTTCGGTGGGGTCATAGAGGCGCGGGACCAGGTACGTCAGGGTGGTCTTGCCAGCACCGCTGGGTCCGACCAATGCGACCAGGTCACCTGGATTGGCTGTAAAGGAGATGTCTTTCAGAGCCAGCTCGCGTGCCTGGCTGGCGACGCCAGTTGAAGGGGGTTGCGATTCACCTTTTTCATCTGAGAGTATGCCGCCAGCTTTCTCCATTAAATAGGGTCGATCAACATCCGTGAGCAACCCCTGTTGGGAGTTGAGGTATTGGAACGTGACCCGGTCAAATTCGATCTTTCCTTCGACCGTTTCAAGGGTGATGGCGCCTTCACATTCCTGGATATCCACTGGCAGGTCGATCACTTCGAAAACGCGTTCAAAGCTGACCATCGAGGTGGCAAATTCCACGGGGGCGTTGATCAACCCCTGGAAGGAGGAATACATCCGGGAGAGGTAATCACCAAAGGCAACGATCGTCCCAAGGGTGAACAGCTCCATGATGACCAGGTAGCCGCCCACACCGTAGACCAGGGCCGTGCCCACCGCAGTGAGCAGGTAGATGATGACCATGAAGACGATACCCAGGGTTGCCCTCTGGATGCCCAGGTGTTTGACCTGCTCAGCCCGACGGCCGAAACGATCGACTTCAGCTTCTCGCTGACCGAAGAGCTTAACCAGCAGTGCACCACCGATGTTGAGGGTTTCGTTCATCGTGGCATTCATGCGGGCGTTCATTTCCATCTGTTGGCGGGCGATATCGCGAAAGACACGGCCCAAACGCCTGGCAGCAATGATGAACAAAGGCAAAATGATGATCCCCATCAGGGTTAATCGCCATTCAAGTGTCAGCATGACCACCAGGATCGAAAGCACCTCGATGAAATTGGTGACCAGGGTGACCAATGTGCGGCTGATGGCTGTCTGGGCACCGACGACGTCGTTGTTTAAGCGGCTGATTAGCTCACCCAGTTGGGTATGGGTGTAAAACCGCAGTGACATCCGCTGCAGTTGTTCGTAGAGCGACACCCGTAAATCGTAAATCACACCCTCACCAACCTGGGCAACCAGCCGCCTAGTGATGATTTGAAAAAAGCCACTGATGATGGGCAGGATCAGCAGCCCTAGGGCAGCCAGTACAAGCCGGTCAATGTCCTTTTCAGGGATGGCGTAATCGATCAGGTGCCTGAGGATCAAGGGGGAAAGGAGAGCCACAGCCGTATAGATGAGGATTGAGAGCAAACTCCCCACAATCAGCCAGCTGTAAGGCTTTCCGTAAGTTAATACCCTTTTGACCAGCTCCCAGGATAGGCGTGGTTTTTCATCTGATGCGCGAATATAGCTTCGCCAATTTCTTCGATGCATACTTTAAATAGGTTGTTCCTCTCTATTTGTGTATTTTTTTGTTACCGGGTGTTTTCTTGTTATGATGGAAATCACCAGGTCTAATCAAAGTACGATTGGGAGGTCAGTCCCTGGGGAGGGAAAAACAGATGCGTGCACCTTGATCGGTTTTTGCGTCCGCCCACATCCTGCCGCCATGTGCTTCAACGATGGCGCGCGCCAGGTAAAGCCCCAGTCCGGCACCTTTAGTTTTGCGAGAAGTCTCTTTAGCCCGGTAGAAGCGGTCAAAGATGTGGGGCAGGTCACCCACAGCAATCCCAGGACCCTCATCCATTACACAGATCACGATTTGGTCTGAAAGAGTCTGTCCGCTGATACGGATGGGCCCATGAGGGGCATACTTGATGGCATTCGAGATCAGGTTGCTGATCACCTGCTCAAGCCTAGGCTCATCCGCCATCACGATCGGGAAATCTTTGGGGATACTGGTTGTGATCTGATGACCGTCGGTTTGCACCTGGAAACGCTCAACCAGCCGCTTCACGAGCTGATAAAGGTTAATATCCGCCTTTTTAAGCTGCATGCCATTCATTTGCAGCCGGGTGGCATCGAGCATGTTTTCGATCAGACCTGCCAGTCGATCGGCTTCTTCTTCAATCACTTGCAGGCTGTTGTCCATCACGTTGCAATCCCATTCCACATCCTCCCGGCGCAAAGTGCTGACATAGCCCTTGATCAACGCCACAGGGGTTTTTAGTTCATGACTGACGATCGAGACAAACTCACTTTTTAGTTCATCTGCCTGTCGGAAATGGGTAATATCCCGCACGGTGGCGATGATGCTGATCAGGGTGCCATCTGTTGAAAGCAATGGTGCATAGGTAATCCCAACCGGTAAAGGTTGTTGACCGTCGGGGCGTTTGATATCACCTTCCACATAGAGCTGGGCTTGCGGCGAGAGGGGCCATCCCCCCGCTTCCGCCTTTTCAAGTGTGATGCCGTTGGGTGGTTTTGCCCAGTTTATCACCTGATTGTGTTTCATGGTATGGAGTACAGATTGAGAACATCCATACATGCGTGCAAAGGCGGCATTGACCCGTTCAATGGCGTGGTTCGGGTTCAGGATCAGGATTCCATCGGCCGCGGAGTCGAGCATAGCTTCTGTCCGCTGTTTTTCCTGGTTAATCTGGGAATAAAGCCGTGCATTGCGCACAGCAATCGCGGCCTGGTGGGCAAAGCTGGATAATAATGAGCGGTCATTCGTTGAGAAAACGACCCGATAATTTCTGAAAATATAAATCAATCCGATCACTTCACCCTGGGCAATCAAGGGCAGCCCGACTGCAGAAAGGTTGCCCATACTAACCTGCTGCAGAAAGCGGTTCAGTTCCGCAATCTGGAGGTCTTGGGGGTCCTGGATAGGCGGGATTTTCTCCAGCCAGGATTCAATAAAACGCTGGATGGCATCTGCCAGGCCATTGGCAACGACCAGGGATAGGTGCCCCTGTTCGTTGCTCAAGGCAATAAAACCGGCGTGACCAGCCAGCATTTCGATGGCATATTTGAGGATGCGGCTGAGCAGCTTATCCAGGTCAAGTTCTTCGGTCAATGCGCGCGAGATCTCAAGAAGATAATCCCGCTGACGCACACGGAAATCAGGTAACATGGGTTAATTTTAGCTCAGAAATATCTGTTTGGTGAATAGTGAATGAAGAATCGTGAATGGTGAGGAGGGAAACAGGTATAAGGAATTGGGAATTGGGGTCTCATGATGGTCGTGACTCCTTCCGTCACCTTACAGGACGGTTCCCAGTTGCTTGTGCTGCGGGAGTTAGAGGGACTTGGTTGGGCGATTGGGTCATGGATGATTTGATTAGATTATTAGAAAAGGTTGATAGTTGTATTAAATTTTATTAAAATATGGTATAATAATAATAACTTCCCAGCTTATCTGCTTTTT
>SLIC01000231.1 GCA_007135845.1 Candidatus Brevefilum sp. | reverse complement strand
GGGGGGCAGTGCGCTTGCTCATCTGCATGTGCTCAGCTATCCGTTTTCGCATCGGTGATAGTGAAAGTGTCTCTCCGGGTGTCACGCTGGGCTCTGCCGGGCTAACACGGGCTGGTTCTTCTGCGTTCTTTGCAAAAACCATCTCTGTCGGACGGAAAAGGTCGCCATCCGCCGGTGTCTCCCAGATGGGCACCTCAGCCTCTGCTTTACCGGTTTGTTTCTTGAGATAGGTTTGTACATCCTTCTTGGTGATTCGGCCATCCATGCCAGTGCCCTTGACCTTAGAAAGATCGACCTTCTTTTCCCGTGCCAACCGGGCAACAACCGGTGAAATGTAGCCCAGATCCTCATCCCTGCCTGCGGGATGCTGCATGACAGGATCGTCGGCTATCGATTCACTATCGGGCGTTTCATGAGGTTCGTGGTCATGGGTGACCGTTTTACCCTCAGCTGGGACGTCATCACCAGGTTCACCGATCCACGCCAAAACCGTATCCACTTCAACGGTTTCACCCTCCGGGACAAGGATTTTCAATAAGGTACCGCTCGCCGGGCTCGGTACCTCGGTTGTCACTTTATCGGTTTCAACATCCAGCAGGGCTTCGTACTCCTCAATTTCCTCCCCCTCGTGTTTATGCCAGCCAGTGACGGTTCCTTCAACAATCGATTCGCCCAATTTGGGCATAATGACTTTGGTAGGCATTGTTCCTCCTCGTTATCATAAAATACACGCTGCTTAGTGCTTTTTCGAGTTGAGCATAAACTGTCTAAAAAGCAGCCAAATCACGGATCGCATCTGCGATTTTTTCAGGATTGATCATGAACCATTCCTGCATGGGATGGCTGAACGGCACTGCTGGCACATCCGGACCTGCCAACCGCCTAACCGGTGCATCCAGGTTCATGAATCCCCACTCAGCGATCGTTGCCGCAACTTCAGCACCATAGCCGCCGGTCAGGTTGTCCTCATGCACGATCAGGGCTTTGCTGGTTTTTTGAACGGATTTCAATATGGTCTCGCGATCGACCGGGTATAAAGTGCGCAGATCGACGACCTCTACGTCAATGCCCTCCTTGGCAACCGTGTCTGCTGCTGCCAAGGCGTAATGGTGCATCATGCCATAGGCAAAAACGGTCAGGTCCTGTCCTTCCCGGGTGACTTTAGCCGGCCCGATTGGTACAGTGTATTCTTGATCATCCTCCGGCACCTCGCCTTTGATCAGACGGTAACCCTTTTTTGGCTCAAAGAACAGCACCGGGTTCGGATCACGTACAGCAGATTTAAGCATCCCTTTGGCATCGTAGGGGTTGGAGGGAATCACAACTTTCAACCCGGGTACCTGGGTGAAGAAAGCTTCGACGCTTTGTGAATGGTACAACCCGCCGCCAATCCCGCCGCCATAAGGAGCGCGGATGACCATGGGGACTGTCCACTGGCCGTTAGACCGATAGTACATTTTTGCAGCTTCGCTGACAATCTGGTTGAAGGCCGGGTAAATAAAGTCGGCAAACTGTATCTCACAAATAGGACGCTTTCCATACACAGCCGCCCCAATGCCCACGCCGACAATGGTTAATTCTGCCAGCGGCGAATCCATCACACGGTCTTCACCGTATTTCTCATACAGCCCCTGGGTTGCTCTAAAGACACCGCCGCGCACGCCAACATCCTCGCCAATCACAAAGACACGCTCATCACGCGCCAGTTCCTCATCCATCGCCTGGCGAATTGCCTCGATCATGGTGATCTCAGTCATTTTTTACCTCCTCTGCATAAACCGGGGTTGCTGCTTCTTTACCTTTTGGGTAGGGGGCTTTGGTTGCCTCATTAACTGCTTCGTCCACCATCTCTTTTGCTTTACCATCCAGTTCGTCATATTCTTCATCTGTCATCAGACCCTGTTCGATGAATTGATCCTTCATCACGATCAGCGGGTCTTGCTTTTTGTGTTTTTCAACTTCCTCACGGGTGCGGTAACTGCGGTCGTCATCATCGGAGGAGTGAGGGGTCAGACGGTACATCTTCGCCTCGATGACGGACGGTCCCTTCCCCTGCCTGGCATTTGCTACGGCTTCTGCAACCGCATCGTAGACTTCGAACATTTGGGTTCCATCTACCTCGATTCCCGGCAGGCCCAAGCCGCAAGCTTTATCTGCCGCGCTGCTAACGGCCATCTGCTTTTCCTGGGGAACGGATATGGCATAATAGTTGTTTTCTACCAGGAAGATCACGGGAAGGCTGTGAATGGCAGCAAAGTTGACTGCTTCGTACCACTCACCCTGGGATGTTGAACCCTCGCCGATCGTGGTGAGTACGACCGCGTCCCCACCATCCATTTTGATACCCAGACCGATGCCTGAAGCATGCGGTGATTGGGTGGCAACGGGAGCAGAATGACTGAGAACATTGGCATGGCGAAGGCTGAAGTGGCTGGGCATCTGTCGTGCCCCGGATGTGGGTTCCTCAGTTTTGCCCATCAAACTCCTCATAAATTCAGCCGGGCTCATTCCCATTGCAATCACCATCGCCAGATCTCGATAATAGGGCACCAGCCAGTCCTTGCCTTTTTCGATCGCATAGACGGCACCAACCTGGGCTGCTTCCTGCCCGATACCGGAAATATGAAAGGCGATTTTTCCCTGGCGATGCAGCACCCAAGCGCGTTCATCCAATCGCCTGGAAAGCAGCATGATCCAGAACATTTCTTTCTTTAGCTCCCTGGAAAGCGGCATACTTACCTCCTTTTATGATGACCAATCCTAAATGTTAGTTCAATTATAAACGGTTTGAGTTCAGGTGATTTATCTATGTACGGCCTGTCCTGTCATTTTCGTGAAAATCATCGCTTAATTGAAGTTGATTATTAACATAATAATACTGCGTATGTACTAATGAAAGAAAGCGGTTTTTGAGGATGACACTATATTTGGTTTTGCTATATGTGGGCCGGTATACTTTTTACATGAACGAAAAATATTAAGTAAGGCAAGGAGCATCAGGATGAAAAAAATTATGTCAATATTTCTGCTGGGTGTATTATTGCTTTCAGCATGCCAAGCAGGCCTTGATTTTCAGTTAGACGGCGATATCGGTATTGACCCCGACGAACTCATTGGTGAAGAGGAACCTGATCAACAACAAGAATTCCGGGAACCCTTTAGGGGTGAATGGTTTACCCACCCTATTGTCATCGGATTATTGATAGTCGTGGTTGCTCTGGTTGTACTGCTTGTGGTTTCTCAAGCCCGCCGACCATCCTGACCTGATGAACCAGGCTGAAGCGTTCTTAAGGGTATTTAACATTAAAAAACTCTAATGTAATTCTTACTTTGACAACCTTGTCAAACCACCCCAAGTATGCTATTATTACAAGCGTCAAACGTCTGGGTGCCCCCCTCACCCAGGCGTTTGGCTTTTAAATCCTTGTTCTCGTTTCTCTAAACATAATTACTCAAATTAGGACATCGTCCTTCACAACCAAGTTACAATTACAGCGACAGCATACTTAATTCATTAAGTTTCATTGTAAATTGAGGAGCTTGTTGATGTTTGAAACTCGCCAATGTACGCATGCCGCATGCGGATTGCGTTTTCCAATGGACCCGGATTTGCATCGCGGGAATTACTGTCCCCGCTGCGGCTCGAACATGATCCGTGTGGGATCACCCTATCAAACACCCCAAGCTGTGGTTGAGGTGCGCCCAAAGCGGAAAATTTTTGTCTTGGTGGATAATATTCGCAGCGCCCATAATGTCGGTGCCATATTCCGTACAGCGGACGGGGTTGGTGCCGAACACATCTACCTGTGCGGCATCACGCCCAACCCAAAAGATAACCACGCTGTCAAAAAAACCGCTTTGGGTGCAGAAATATCGCTCTCCTGGTCAGACCATCGGGATGCCGTTACCCTTGCGCTAGAATTGCGTATCCAAGGCTTTTATTTGATAGCTTTAGAAACGACCCACTATTCGATCCCCATCTTTAATATTGATCGCCAATCCTTGGATCAGGTACCCGTCCTGCTGATCGTGGGTAACGAGCAGGCGGGTGTCGACCCGGGATTGCTGGCAGGGTGTGATCTTGTTCTATCGCTACCGATGGCGGGGTCTAAAGCCTCCCTTAATGCAGCCGTCGCGTTTGGGGTGGCTGCCTATTGGTTAGCATTTGTTTAAATCGATATCAGGTTAAGATGGCTTGCCGATCGAGTCATCCAAAGTAAACTTTATGTTACTTTTTCGAACAAACTGTCTTTGCAATTGGGTTAAGAAACTCCAAGAAAATCCATAATATATAGAGCAATTGTAAGAAAAATATTTTTGTTTAATGCCGCTGGTGATATCAGAGAGTGAATTCTGTTGTCCCTTGACCCTGCGCGTGGTAGAATTCGAGTGAAAAAATTTTTCTGGAGGTGTTATGGTACAAGAGGTCGCAACATTTAAAGTCAAAAAAGGGCTGGCGCAGATGCTAAAAGGTGGAGTCATCATGGATGTGGTCACACCTGACCATGCCAAGATCGCCGAAGATGCAGGCGCGGTGGCCGTAATGGCTTTGGAGCGCGTTCCGGCAGATATCCGCGCCGATGGCGGTGTTGCCCGAATGAGCGACCCTGAGTTGATCATCCAAATTATGGATGCTGTTTCCATTCCGGTGATGGCAAAATGCCGCATTGGTCATTTTGTTGAAGCCCAGATCCTGGAATCCCTTGGTGTGGATTACATTGATGAATCAGAGGTACTCACGCCGGCAGATGAAGCACATCATATCTATAAGCACAATTTTAAAGTGCCTTTCGTGTGCGGCTGTCGTAATTTGGGTGAAGCCTTGCGCCGGATTGGTGAAGGTGCGGCCATGATGCGTACCAAGGGTGAAGCTGGGACAGGTGATGTTGTTGAGGCTGTCCGCCATGCACGCAGTGTGATCGGTGAAATTGGTCGACTGCAAAACATGCCCGAAGAGGAACTGATGTCCTTTGCCAAGGAAATCGGTGCACCCTTTGAATTGGTCCTGGAAACCCGGACATTAGGACGGTTGCCGGTGGTCAATTTTGCGGCAGGTGGCATTGCCACCCCTGCAGATGCGGCATTGATGATGCAGTTGGGTGTGGATGGTGTCTTTGTAGGCTCTGGCATCTTTAAGTCCGGTGATCCTGCCAAGCGCGCTGATGCCATTGTGAAAGCCACCACCCATTACCAAGATCCGAAAATGCTGGCAGAGATCAGCCGCAACCTGGGCGAACCCATGGTCGGACGCCAGGTGACGGATATTCCCGAGGCTGAATTGATCGCCACTCGAGGTTGGTAGCGAGATATTGGTCGATGTAAGTATGCAAATTGGCGTCCTTGCCCTGCAGGGCGACTTTATTGAACATTTTCATGTTTTGCAATCCCTGGGTGTTTCACCCAGGCTTGTCAGATTGCCTGAACACCTGCCGGGTCTCAACGGCTTGATCATCCCGGGAGGCGAATCAACCACCATTGGAAAATTGGCTGATGCCTACGGTTTGATTGAGCCGTTGCGTCAATTTGGTAAAACACATGCTGTGTGGGGAACCTGTGCCGGTGCCATTTTTCTTTCCAAAGATGTGAATCGGGCACAGCCTTTATTAAACCTGATGGATATCAACGTGGAGCGCAATGCTTTTGGGCGCCAGGTAGATAGTTTTGAAATTGACCTGGCAGTCCCTTTTTTTACAGACGGGATCACGAACCCTTACCATGCCGTATTTATCCGTGCGCCGATCATCAAATCTGTTGATGGTCAAGCAAAAAGCTTGCTAAAGCTGCCTGATGGACGCATTGTTGCGGCACAACAAGAGAAGCTGCTGGCTACCTCCTTCCACCCTGAATTGACCGCTGATGCCCGCTTTCACCAATACTTTTTGGAATTAGCAAGGGCATAGCTGTGCGTCCGATCCAGTGGTACGACTGGCCGTATTTTCTCAGACACCGCCGCCAGGTTGTATGCCTCGACAACAGCCTCCTGCTCACCCGGGGAAACCCACTTACGTTCACACATTTCTTGTTTACTATTCGACCCACGGATCACCATTTTACCGGTGTTTATCAACCTGACGAGGGTGCTGAAAAGACCATCGCCCAGGTATATCAATCCACCAAAATGAACAGTGCCCATATTAATTTCCTGCTTCAACCAAAGTCAGGCAATTCACAGGACCTGGTTATTACACTGGAAGGATTGTTCAAAAAGGCTTGTGGCTGGGGTGCAAAACAAGTTGTAGCCGATTTGGATATTGACTCACCTTATTTCACAGCGTTTCGACAGGCAGGCTTCTCTGTCCTGGCAAAACAAAAGATATTCAGGTGCCCAGTGCCTGAAAAGGCACATGATGATGAACAACATTGGCGTATTTGGAACAGCGCAGATATCCATGCTATGCGGTGCCTGTACCTAACCCTGGTGCCGCCGTTGGTTCAGCCTGTTGAACCGTTGACCCGACGTGAAAAGTTAGGCCTGGTTTATTATGATGAAAAGGGTCACCTGCAGGCTTATGCTGATTTGGTCTATGGACCTAAAGGTGTGTGGATTATGCCCGTTATTCACCCCCAAGTTAGAGTGGGTATTGCTGACTTGATTAACCAAATGCTGCTGGCATTACCAGATCGCAACGGTCGTTCGGTGTATGTGAACGCTCGTTCTTACCAACCATGGGTGGAGCATGCCTTGCTTGAATCTTCGCACTCCGCAGAACCCGGTCCTGAACAAGCACTGCTGGTTCGCTATATGGCACTTCGTCAACGGGTTAAATCTGAGTTTGCTTTTACCGCGATCGAAAACGGCTGTCGGGAGCCAACAATCCCCTATGCTTCGGTTAAAAACCAGCAGAATTGATACGTTATGAATGGTTTTTACCAGTTTAAAGAAAATGTTAATACATTTGGGATAGAATTAGCCGTAATGCTTTTGCACACGATGTGCGGAGCTTCGGAAAAAATAAAAGGATAGAAAACTAAACTAACGAAATGCTTGAACATCAAAAAATTACAGATGACTTAGATATGCTTTTGGGTATCCTGCCGTCGAATATTTCAAAAGTTGTGCAGGATTTGGATGACAGTGAGAACCTGTTAGAAATCGTGATGGATTTGGGACGCAGGCCAAAGGCTCGCTTCGTTCACCAGGAGGCCGTGTTGAGTGAAAAAGAGGTCTCCTATGATGAGATTAAGGCAATTACTGATGGGATCAGTGAATTTGACGCAGATAACCGGGCTGGCATCGAACGCACACTTCACCGCATCTCTGCCATCCGCAACCGCCGCCAGGAAATTGTTGGTCTGACCTGCCGAATTGGGCGAGCAGTGTATGGCACAAGCGATATTATTCAAGACCTGATTGAATCAGGTGCCAGCATCCTGATTTTAGGACGTCCAGGGGTTGGCAAGACGACCATCCTGAGAGAAGCAGCACGCATTCTGGCTGAGAGTGCCCGGGTGATCATTGTTGATACCAGCAACGAAATCGGTGGTGACGGCGATGTTCCGCACCCGGCAATCGGCGCAGCCCGCAGGATGCAGGTGGCTAAACCATCACTTCAACATGAAGTGATGATTGAGGCTGTTGAAAACCATAACCCGGAAGTCATCGTCATTGATGAGATTGGTCGGGAATTGGAGGCTTTGGCGGCGCGCACAATTGCCGAGCGTGGTGTACAGCTGATCGGCACCGCTCATGGCAATACCCTGGAGAACTTGCTCCTCAACCCAACCCTATCGGACCTGGTTGGAGGAATCGAATCGGTGACCCTTTCCGATGAGGAAGCACGCCGGCGAGGTACGCAGAAGACAGTACTCGAACGAAGAGCACCTCCCACATTTGACGTGCTGGTGGAAATCCAGGATCGGAACCGGATTGCAGTGCAGAGCGATGTTTCTGCAGCAGTCGATGCCCTCTTACGGGGCTACCCCCTGGCACCTGAGATTCGCTATCGAGATGATGAAAACAAGATCCATGTTCAGAAACCAGCAGCCCCTAAGGTTGGTACGGCTGCCCAAGCTTTGGGCAGGGGCAGGGCAGCGATGGGTTCCACGCAAACAGCCCCTTTCAGCCGTTCAACGGGTAACCATCGCTCAAAGACCGGCGGCCAATCCGTAGAGCCTGTGGTAGGGGCAATGACACTGGCTGATGAAGAAAATCTACCCCTCAAAAAGGTCGATATCTATCCCTTCGGGGTGGCGCGTAATCGCTTGATCCAGGCAGCCAAGCAGCTTAATGTGCCTGCTAATATTGTGCGAAACCTCAAAGATGCGGATACCTTGCTGACGTTGCGGCGCTATTATCGTGAACGCCAGCAGCCCGTGGTGGAAGCAGAACAGCGTGGTATGCCGATCTTCGTTTTGCGCTCCAATACCAGCCAGCAAATGGAGCAGTTCCTGGTGGATTTGTTTAACCTGGCAAGCAGTGATGGGAGACCTAATCAGGAGCGTGCCGTGGTGGATCAGACCCAGGCGGCTATCCAGGCTGTCCTCAATGGAGAGCGTTGGATTGACCTGGCGCCAGCCTCATCGACAATCCGCCGCTTACAGCATGAAATGGCACGGCAGGCGGACCTGGTATCCCACTCGTACGGTAAAGAACCCCATCGGCATGTGAGGATTTTTCGAGAATAATGATATTCATCACCCTGGAAGGTCCTGAAGGCAGCGGAAAGACATCCCAGCTGCCTGATTTAGCAGCCTATTTGCGTGATGCAGGCTATGAGGTTGTTGTCACACGTGAACCAGGGGGAACAGCTGTCGGTGACCAAATCAGGGAAATATTGATGAATTTAAATAATGTTTCCATCGTGCCCAGGACGGAAATACTGCTCTTTTTAGCAGCCAGGGCGCAGCATGTAGAAGAACGGATTCGTCCGGCTCTGGCGGATGGAAAAATTGTCCTTTGTGATCGTTTTGGCGATTCAACCCTGGCTTACCAGGGCTTTGGACATAAGACGGACCTGGAGACACTGCAAGCATTGTTGAAGTTTTCAACCGCCGGTTTGAAACCAGACCTGACGTTGCTGGTAGATGTTCCAGTTGAAATCGGAATGGCTCGTAAGCGGGAAAACAGCGCAGAATGGAACCGGCTGGATGCTTACGAACTGGCTTTTCATGAGCGTGTGCGCCAGGGGTATTTCGCCCTGGCTGAAGCAGAACCTGAGCGTTGGTTGACCATTGATGCTACTTTGGAAAAAGACAAGGTTCAGCAGGCTTTGCGCAAAGCCATCATCGACCGGCTTGGGTACGGCTGATTGACCCACCATTTGGATTGTTCCAATTTGGATTGAAACAAAAAAACCGTTATTGAGAAAGGTTTGAAATGGTTAAAAAATTTTTATTCGTATTGATGACCGTTGCATTACTTTTGGCTGCTTGTGCACCACAGACTCCTGAGCCAATTGATGTGCCTGAACCCGATACCCCGACAGAAACTGTTGTTGAGGTTGAGGAACCAGGACCAGAACCAGATCCTGATACTCCTTCAGACCTGATGCCCTGCACAACAGTTTTTGACTACCCGACGACAGCCGAGACGGATCAACTGCAGGCTGTAGTTGACCAATTGCCCCCGGTGACCGCTGAAGATTGGATTAAGGGAGACCCGGATGCGCCGATCACAATTGTTGAGTATGCAGATTTTCAATGCCCAGCCTGTGTTAATTTTTCGAATTTTGTGCAGGCTTTAATGGATCAGTTCCCAACCTCAATCCGGCACGTGTTCAGGCATTTCCCTCTCCCTTCTCAAACAGATCGGTCGGTTGTGGCTGCCATGGCTGCAGAAGCAGCAGGTGCACAGG
>SLIC01000016.1 GCA_007135845.1 Candidatus Brevefilum sp. | reverse complement strand
TCACATTCACACCAAGAAAGTTGGGATGGTGGCGTTTAATAACTGAGTATTAGAAAGATAAACCAGGAAAAAACAACAGCCACCCAATCAAGAAGGTGGCTGTTTTTGGAACCTGGTAAAACCTGAAAGGAGGCGCTCATATATAGGAAAAAACCGTTTGAAACAAAATGTGTGTTTTTTATCTGAAATTAGTTAAGGAGTTAGAAAATGAAATTTCGTCGTTTGTTTATCGTTGCGATCGTCCTAGTGATGGTCCTGGCTGCTTGTGCGCCAGCCGCTGAAGAACCCGTGGTTGAAGAGCCCGTGGTTGAAGAACCGGTCGTTGAAGAACCCGTGGTTGAAGAACCTGTGGTTGAAGAACCCGAGGTTGAAGAGCCAGTCGTCGAGGAACCCACAGTAGATGACGCAGCCGCGATCTGTGAAGCCGATGACTTTGGTTGTGCAGTGATTGCACCCGGTCAGACCATCAAAATTGGCATGGGTTCACCCATGACCGGTGGTAACGCAGCCTTCGGTATCGATGCAGAACAGGCAGGTCTGATTGCTGTTGCCGATGCCGGTGAATTTATGGGCTTCCAATTCGAACTGATTGCTGAAGATGATGGCGGTACGCCCGAGGGTGGTGCGGCCGTTGCTAACTTATTTGCAGCTGATCAAACCGTTGTCGGCGTTGCTGGTCACCTCTTCTCAGGTGCAAGCTTTGCTGCCATGCCCATCTATGAAGAAATTGGCATTCCCATGTTGTCTCCGTCAGCCACCAACCCCGATCTGACCAGACAGGGTTCCAGGATCATGAACCGGGTTCCCTTTACGGATGAAGCACAGGGTGAAGCTGCCGCAGAGTATATGTACAATGAGCTTGGCTTCCGCAGAGTTGCTTTCCTGCACGATGGACAGGATTACGGTAAAGGCCTGGCAGAGATTGCCGCGGCAACCTTTGAATCCCTCGGTGGTGAAGTTGTCGAACTGATGGGTATCACCCCTGGTGAGGCAGATTACAGCCCCGTCCTTTCTACCATTGCCGCCCAAAACCCCGATGCCCTCTACTTTGGCGGGTACACCCAGGAAGGTGTTGTGCTGGTCAATAATATGCCCACCTCCGGCATGGAAGACGTCGTCTTCTTCGGTTGTGACGGCACTTTTGGTGCGGACTTCCTCGCTCGCACCGGCGCTAATGGTGAGGGCACATATCATGCCACACCTCGCACCCCCCCAGAAACACCGGAGAAAGATGCCTTTGATGCTGCTTATACAGAGCGTTGGGGCCAGGCTCCTGGCGAACTGTCTCCCTTCACTTGGAACAGTTATGACACCACAACCATGCTCATTTCGGTGGTCAAAGAAATCGCCGTCTTGGGTGCTGATGGTTCGCTGTACATCCCACGTGGCGCCATGGTCGATGGTGTGCGCGGTCTGACCAATTATGTTGGTATCAGCGGCACCTACACCTGTTTCCCGGATGGTGACTGCAATGTTGAAGGTCCGACATTCTGGATTGTTGAAGACGGTGATTTCGTCGCCGTAAACTAAGCAATTCCATTTATAATATAGCAGGGGAAGGAATACCTTCCCCTGCTTATTTTGTCTGAACCTTTATAGTTATTTGGAGATGTTTATGAAAGCAAACAGAAAATCTCGCCCGAAGCTTACAAGAAGGAATTATTCTAAGATCGTTCGCCCAATATTTGGCTTGATGGTATTGGGTTATATTTTATGGCGGCTTTATTTAGTCTTGATCGTTCAGCAAGTATACACTGCCGAGATATGGGTCCGGTTATTAATTTCTGGTCTGATCATCGGAGGTGTTTATGCGCTGATAGCCATCGGTTATACCCTGGTGTATGGTATTTTGTTTATGATCAATTTCGCCCACGGCGAGGTGGTGATGATTGGTGCATTTGCGGGATATTTCTTGTTTGAAGCCACCAAAAGCATCAATGTGGCTTCGGCTGGAAATCCTCCACTGAGTTTTTCGGATGCGTACCCATTTATATCAGTGGTTTTGGCATTTCTAATTGGTATGACCATTGCAGCCATCTCAGGTTTTTTCCTGGAAAAAATCGCTTATCGTCCTCTAAGAAAAGCGCCCCGCCTGATCCCCTTGATCAGTGCGATTGGCGCATCCTTTTTCTTACAAAACGCTGCCCAGCTGCTTTTCAGCCCACAGGTGCGTGATTATGCCAACCCCCAGGCAATCTCCCGCGGTTCTGGCTGGACTCTGATGATCAATGACGCCAGGGTTGTGGTGACTTATACTGGTGTTTTAACCTTTGCCCTTTCTGTTCTATTAATGATTGGTTTATACATCATGGTCCAGAAAACCAAGCTGGGTAAAGCCATGCGAGCGGTAGCTTCAGACAAGAATACAGCTGCCCTGATGGGCATTGATGTGGATGCCATCATCAGCCGCACGTTCATCATCAGCGGTGCGCTGGCCGGTGCAGCTGGGGTTATGTGGGGTTTGCATAACGGTTTGGTCCATTTCTTCGTCGGTTTCCTCCCGGGTATTAAGGCCTTTACGGCAGCCGTGCTGGGTGGCATTGGCAACATCCCCGGTGCTATGCTGGGAGGCATGTTCCTCGGCCTGATCGAAGCGTTGGGACCGACAGCATTAGGTATCAGTTTCCAGCTTAAGGATGTGATTGCGTTCGTGATCATGATCATCATTCTGATCTTCAGACCATCCGGTATTCTGGGTGAAGTACTCTCGGAGGAAAAAGTATGAACAAGGACATCATTCGCGCGAGCAGTCGTAAGGGATTAATCTTTGGAATTGTCATGGTATTCCTGGTGTTAATCAATTTTCATATCATGATCTCCACCATGATTAGCAAGCTGCTGGGAACCAATGTCTTGCGAGGTGCTTTCCCGGAGGCTCGCTTTATGATCGTTTTTCTGGTCCTTTATGGATTATGGGCAGGATGGTCAGCTGCCAGCCGTGAGGGCAAAACAAGTCAAAAGCTGTTTGAAGGTCTGATTTCGGGCTTGACCACAGGTGTCGTCATTGTCTTGTTCGGCCTGATTTTGTTTTACTTGCTTGAAACGCAAACGGATGTGCGCCGCTATCTTACAGCACTCTCATTTTCCAGTATCAATCTCTTCCTGTTAGATCTGGGTGGGTCTGGTATACCAGTCCACTTTGCACTTTTTACCCTGACTGGTTTTTTAGGAAGCACCATGGCAGTGGGGTTTCGATCCAAAGGGGTGAAGCAATCATGGCAGAACTTGAAATCTCTGATCATTGATCTTCGTAAACGCCTCAACGAGAGATTGCCTGAATTTGTAAGAAAATACGGAAAATACTTCATCTACCTCTTGTTGCTTGTTGGCTTGCTGATGCTGCCCTCAAGGTGGGGCTCCTATAATAACTTTGTTTTCGGTATGGTCGGCCTGTATGTGATTCTTGCGATTGGTTTGAACATCATGCTGGGGCTTTCAGGTCAATTCATGATTGGTATTGCAGCATTGTTCGCCATGGGAGCTTACAGCGTTGCCCTGCTCAATTCACCCATCCCACACGGCATTATGTTGGGCTTTTGGCCATCCCTCGTGGTAGGCATGATAGTGGCTGTTTTGGGCGGTCTCCTGCTTGGACTTCCCATTATGCGCCTGCGTGGTGATTATCTGGCGATTGTCACCCTGGCATTTGGCGAGATCATTCGCATCCTTCTTAACAGCGACTTGCTAACCGACTTTACAGGTGGTCCCCGCGGTGTGCAGAACATCCAGCAGCCCACTTTCTTAGGTAGGCCGTTCAATGATGTATCCTATGCCTACCTGATCATTATTGCCATGGCATTGTCGATCTTTCTATATTACCGACTAGAAAACTCCCGCACCGGTCGGGCCTGGTTAGCGATCAAAGAGGATACGCTGGTTGCCCGGGCAACGGGTGTGAATGTTTCAAAATACCGATTGCTCGCGCTCTGCATTGGTGCAGCTTTTGCAGGACTGGCAGGCGGTATTTTTGCAGCACGCAACCAATTCACCGGACCCAATGATCATACGCTGATGGTATCTATCAATGTGCTCAGTGTTGTTATTGTAGGTGGTATGAACAGCATCCCTGGAATCATTTTAGGGTCCTTTGCTCTGAGAGGCTTACCAGAACTGCTGCGTGAACTGGAAACCTACCGGCTGCTGGTCTTTGGTGCTTTACTGGTATTCATGATGCTGGCGCGTCCTGAGGGGTTATGGCCTGCTTCTCGTCCTGAATTAGAACAGAAAGGCAGTGCTGGATTAAAAGAAGATCTCGATCCCGACGAAGAAGGGAGGGAAAATGACTGAATATATCATTGAAGCTGTAAAGGTCAGCAAGAATTTTGGCGGGCTGAAAGCAGTCAACGAAGTCGATATGCAAATTCCTAAAGGGTCTATTTACAGCATCATTGGCCCAAATGGAGCAGGCAAAACAACCTTTTTCAATTGTATTTCTGGATTTTACACGCCTGAAACCGGGGATATCCTCTATTATGGAACCCCCATCCAGGGGATGCCCACCGACTTTATCGCCAAACAAGGCATTTCTCGAACTTATCAAAATGTTCGTTTGTTTGGTGAGCTCACTGCAATGGAAAATGTGCTGATCGGTTTACACAACAAAATGAATACCAACTGGTTGGATGCAGTGCTTCACTCACCACGCTTCGGACGAGAATACTCATGGGCAATGCAAGAAGCCGTTCGGCTGTTGGAATTTGTGGGTTTAAGAGGTTATGGAGATTTTTTGGCGCTTAATCTTCCCTACGGGTTACAGCGTCGTTTAGAAATCGCCAGGGCTTTAGCCAATAATCCACGATTGCTGCTGCTGGACGAACCGACTGCAGGTATGAACATCCAGGAAACGACTGATATCACCGGGTTTATCCGAAGACTGCGAGATGAATTGGATATCACGATTCTTCTGATAGAACACGATATGAAGGTTGTTATGGACATATCCGATGGCATCACCGTTTTGGATTATGGCACCAAGATTGCCGAAGGCAACCCAGAGGATATACAATCAAATTCAAGGGTCATCGAGGCTTATCTTGGACCTGGAGGTGCAGCACTCGCAGAAAAGTATCAAAACCAAAGGCGGAAGAATAATGCTTAAAGTTACAGACCTTAATGTTTATTATGGCGCTATTCATGCGCTTAAGGGCGTTAGTTTTGATTTACAGGAAGGTGAAATTGTTACATTAATCGGTGCTAACGGTGCGGGTAAATCCACCTTGCTCAACACCATCTCCGGTATCTTACATGCTAAAGTTGGTACTGTTGAGTACCTTGGAGAAGACATTTCAAGTGAAGCGCCACAGGTGATCGTTCAGAAGGGGATTGTTCAAGTCCCAGAAGGGCGAAAAATCTTTGCCAAAATGACGGTTATGGAAAATCTCGATATGGGTGCTTACACCGTTTCAGACAAACAACAGATCCATAATAAACGGGAGGCAATGTTTGAGCGGTTCCCCGTTCTGCGCAAACGGTATAAACAGCTTGGTGGTACCCTCTCTGGTGGTGAACAACAGATGCTGGCAATGGCACGTAGTTTGATGGCTAACCCAAAACTGCTCCTGTTGGACGAACCTTCCATGGGTCTGGCACCAGTGCTGGTTGAGCAGATTTTCGACATAATCCAGGATATTAACCAGCAAGGTACCAGTGTTTTGCTGGTTGAACAAAATGCGCATATGGCTCTAAGTATTGCTAATCGGGCATATGTTCTTGAAACAGGCAAAATCGTATTATCGGGTAACGCGGATAAAGTAATGAATGACCCGATGGTGATCTCCGCCTACCTGGGAGGATAGAAAACCTGAAGTTTTCAATAACACTATCAGAGAGACGGCTCATCAGGTAACCCTCCTGTTGATCAAGTGAATGTGGTGTGGAGCAAGAGACTCCACACCACATTTTTCGTTTGCCACACCAAATAAGCAATGACACTTTCAGCCTTAAACTGTGTTGGAAATTGGAGGGTTTAGATCAAGCCTTTTTTATAAGCAGGTTGAAAATATTTAATCGATTGAAAATCATGTTATCTGATGTATAGGCACTTCACACAGTGTCGAGTTTGCAAACACAGTCATCGCCCCAAGGTTCAATCTATTAATTATATAGTTTAACGATCAACACCCCGAGTAATAGTTAAACTCCGAATAAACTCTTTACCTAACCTGCTTAAAATTGATCAGGATCAGGTTTTTCTGACAATCGTTAAAGGTTTCGATGCCATACCTGGCCGATAATGGATTGCCATTTGCGTCTAGTAACTGGATAAAAAGCGTTTCTTCACTGGGGATCCTCAAATTATCCAGGGTAAACTCGTAACCAGATTCACCATAATTTGGTGCTGAACCGGATAAAGCAACGCTATCAATAGTGAAACCACCCAATGTCCCCGATAACTGCAGTTGAAGACCCTTCAGCGAAGCGTCCTGCAAGTCCCAAACCTGGCCAGCAATGATTAGGACTTCACATCCCAACCCTGGACGTAACAAAGCACTGCTCAAGTTTTCTTGTTCCCCAATCATAATAAAGGGCATCAACTCCGGGGTTGATGAGGGTGTGGGTGTTGTCGTTTGAGTCGCAGAAATGATTGGTGTCGTTATCGCGGTACTAGCACTGGTCGGTGTAATCGTCGGTGTTCCCCTCAAGACGATTATTGGGATTAAAGTTATGGTAGGGGTTGTCTGGTCCTCACCCACCGCATAGGGACCCCATCCCATCAGCAGCATCATCAGCCACACCAATCCACCAACAATCCCGAAAACAAATATTACAGCCAAACAACTTGGTTTCTTTGGTGGTTGTGGACCCCGGGGCGTAGCCATTGGGGGCAGCTGGCGTTTACCCCGCGTGCCCTGAGGTGACCTCGGATCGTTAATCGGCTGCTTTCTGTGCATGTTATTCGACCATTATCTCGATCGTGCTTTCATTGCGCTGTGTTTCCAACCATGTATGTAATGCCTGCCGCTCTAAAGCCAACCTGGCATCTGATGACAGTGGACGCTCTTCTCTGCCGATCACCAATACGATATGGTAACCAATTTCTGATTCAATGATATCCGTATGAGTACTCACCGCTTGATCGAAAGCTGCTTCTTCCACTTCGGGGATCAACAGATACCCACGGGGTACCCACCCAAGATAACCGCCAGTCTCTGGGCTGAACTCAAAAGCCAAATCCTCGAAAGAAGCACCGGAATTTAATTCCCTCAGCGCTCGGTTTGCGCCAGCCTCTGTAAAAGCAAAGATTTGCCTCAATTCAACCTGTTCCATTGTATCAGGAATTGTCATCGTGATTGCATCGCGTTGATAAGCGACCAGCATTTGCAGCTTCAGCGATTCCTTTAGTTCTTCGTCAGTATAACCCCAGTCTGCCATCCAGGTGGATAAGTTCACCTCCGCGGCAAGGTCATCGAAACGCGCCTGGATTTCCTCGTCAGTGAAGTGCCCACCTGCTTGACGTGCGCCTTGAGCCAGTAAAAACTGGTCAATCAAGTCCTGTAACACGATTTCTCGAGCGGCGGTTTGGTCCACATCATCATTACCCATAGCCGATTGGGCAATCAAATAGCGTTCTACTTCTCTTTCAAAAAAGGTTAAAGGTATCGGTTCACCATTAATCAACGCAGCTGCCGGCTCGGTGATGGGTGTTGGTTCTTGAGGTTCTTCAGGTGTTGGGGTATTCTGCGGTTCGGTTGGAGAGGGTAGCTCTTCCACGACGGGTGTCGTCTCAGCAGCCGTACAAGCAGATGTAAAAACCAGTATAAGAATCAGTAAAATGGACAGGTCTTTGATGATTGACTTCAATTTTTGCATGTACCCCATTATACCAGCCCACCCTAAAATGAATACTAGCCAAAACAAAAGAGGCCGCTCCATGATAGAAACAGCCTCTTAAAATTCTTGTCAATCAGTTGGTGGCTTAGTAGCCGCCCATTCCCATACCGCCGGGACCACCTGCAGGCATTGGTGGTTCATCCTCAGGGATATCTGAGATCAAGGCTTCGGTGGTCAGGATCATGGCAGCAATTGAAGCTGCATTCTCTAAAGCACCTCGGGTGACCTTAGCGGGATCAATCACACCGCCTTTGACCATGTCAACAAATTCTTCGGTTAGAACATCGTAGCCGATCCGTGTGTTCTTTTCCTTAGCCTGGGCCTGGCGCACATGCTCAACGATCACAGAACCGTCTTTGCCAGCGTTCTCTGCGATCTTGCGCATCGGGATTTCCAAAGCGTCACGTACGATTTTGACACCAATCTGGGCATCATCGCTGTCCATCTTCAGACCTTCAACTGCGCTCATGGCATTGATCAGGGCAACACCACCACCGGGGACAATACCTTCTTCCACAGCAGCACGGGTTGCTGAAAGCGCATCTTCAACACGATGTTTCTTTTCTTTGAGTTCTGTCTCGGTTGCTGCACCAACACGGATGATGGCCACACCACCGGAAAGTTTTGCAAGTCGTTCTTGCAGTTTCTCGCGATCGTAATCGCTGGTGGTGTTATCGATTTCCACCCGGATTTGCTCAATGCGGCCTTTAATTGCGCTTGAGTCACCTTTACCGCCGACAATGGTGGTGTCATCTTTTGTGCTGGCAACTTTCTCAGCCTGACCCAAGTCATTGATGGTCACGGTCTCCAGTTTACGGCCAGTCTCCTCAGAAATGACGGTGGCACCAGTTAGAACTGCAATATCTTGCAGCATTGCTTTGCGTCGATCACCAAAACCGGGGGCTTTGATCGCCAACACATTCAGCATACCACGCAGCTTGTTCAGCACCATTGTTGCCAGGGCTTCGCCATCAATGTCTTCAGCAATGATCAACAGCTCACGTTTGCCAACCTGAACCAGTTTCTCGAGCAAAGGAACAATATCACTTGCAGCAGAGATTTTCTTATCATAAACGAGGACATAAGGCTCCTCGATCTCAGCCTGCATGTTTTCAGGGTCTGTGATGAAATAGGGAGAAATGTAGCCACGGTCGAATTGCATACCCTCAACATATTCTGTTTCGAACTCAAGACCGCGTGATTCCTCAACCGTGATAACGCCATCTTTACCAACTTTGTCCATAACTTCAGCGATCAGTTCGCCAATTTCTCGATCCTGGGCTGAAATTGAAGCAACATTGGCAATTTCTTCCTTGGTGGTGATATCAATTGCTTGCTCGCCAATTGCGTCGGCAACTGCTTTTGATGCAGCTTCAATACCGCGTTTGAGCAGCATTGGGTTTGCACCTGCAGCAAGGTTCTTGAGGCCATCGCTCACAATCGAATGAGCTAACACTGTAGAAGTTGTGGTTCCATCACCAGCAATATCATTTGTTTTGGTCGCTGCTTCTTTCAACAGCTGTGCGCCCATGTTTTCGAAGGGATCTTCCAGTTCAATTTCCTTGGCAACCGTAACACCATCATGGGTAATGGTCGGTGAACCAAATTTTCGATCCAATGCCACATTGCGACCCTTCGGGCCGAGGGTGGTGACAACGGATTTTGCAACAACATCCACACCGGCTTTCAATGCTCGCCGGGCTTCTTCAGAAAAAACGATTTGTTTAGCCATTATTAATTACTCCTTGGATTTTTTTCACTTATGCGCTAATCTTGGCGAGAATATCGCTTTCCCGCATGATCAACAATTTCTTACCATCGTACTTAATTTCAGTTCCTGAATATTTTGCAAACAGGACCTGGTCACCTTCTGCAACTTCCAGGGCCATGTGCTCACCTTTATCGTTGCGCTCTCCGGGACCTACTGCCAGGACCGTACCCTTTTGGGGTTTTTCCTTAGCGGTTTCAGGAAGCACGATGCCTCCAGCAGTAATTTCTTCTTCCTCGATGGGTTCGACCACAAGTCGGTTGCCCAAAGGTTTAATTGAGATTG
>SLIC01000006.1 GCA_007135845.1 Candidatus Brevefilum sp. | reverse complement strand
AAGGTTTTGTAATCGATTCTCTTTTAGGTCAATCAGAAGTCACTGAGATTCCCCGAACGTCAAGCCATTGCTCTGTGTGGACACCCAGAAACCCAAATCCTACATTCCCATCACCATCGAATCTGAAGTATTGGTTATCCACCCAGATCACCAATCCCAATCGCCCTTGTGGTGAGATGTCTGTCTCCAGAACCACAGCTTGATCAATCGAGAATACCACCTGATCCCTCTTCCAAAGCAGCTCGTACACGTGCCAGCTTTCAACCGATCGTGATATCAATGCGGCTGATTCTTTAACCAAGTGACTCATCATTTTTCTTATTAGGCGCGCCATGCTCGGCCAGAACAGGACGGGTAAGGCAGGAACACCCAACAGCGATAAAAAGGATGGGTGCTTTGGTGAGCGAAACACTTTCGCATGAAAACCCGCTCCCGGTTGATCATTATCAAGTGTCAGGTGATTGGGCTGCGACCCATAAAAGAACCAGGCCGCATTAGGTAAAACCGGCAATACCCGTGCCATTCCGCCCCCGCCAAAACCAAAACTGAATGGGTCATTCCATAATCCGAAACCCCATGTGCCAGGAATTTCTGGCGCAGAAACCCGCGCCTCAAACCGCAATCTCAATGGCGGTTGATGGGGGAAACGCCATCTTGGCAAATGCATATAATCATCAACCTGTGCCAGGCCGTATTTTCCAACCGGTAGAACGGGCAGGCTCAGCCGATAGCCATCGTCATCTAAATTGGTCACCCTTCCGCCACTGACCTGACGTCTCTCGAGCTTAATTTTCACTGATTTTCTCCATAATCAACACGGGCAGGGTATACCCCTCCGATTGGTGATCAACCCGTCTGGCTTGAAAACCAGCCGCCGCCATTTTTTGTATCAATGCCGGGATCAGATTATCCGCAGCACGCCCCATCCAAAGATCTGTTACCCATCGCTTAATGCCTGAGTTGAAAGTCACCCCAAAGCCTAACACGACCCAGCGCCCATTCCCCCTCAATACCCTGAACACTTCACACATCGTCCTTTGATCTAAGATGTAATTGGAAGGAAATGTGGAAATGACATTATCGAAAGATTGCGTGTGAAAGGGCAGCGACTCTGACTTTCCGCGCACCCGCTTAACGTTCATCTCTCTTTTCCTCAACTTTCGACCTGTCACGGTATGCATCTGCGGGGAAAGCTCCAAGCCTGTAACATCCATCCCGCCCTCAACCAGCGCAGCAAGCAGTCCGCCAGTGCCGAAACCAATCTCCAATACAGACCCCGCCTTTAGATACTCAAGAGCATCCAACCGCCAGCGTGACCAATAGCCAAAGCTCACCAACCAGGCAACCACATCATAAGCCCAAGCCAGAGGTCCATAAAGCATCGTTGTTGCCCACAGGTAGATCTGCACAAGCCATCCAGTGGAATACTGATTATGTGCCTTCATCCTGACACCATTTTAACATGGTAAACCATTGAATTTGTTGTGATGCTTATTCAACACCCAGATCAGAATGACTTGCCCATGCCCATTATAATTACAGGGAGGTAAAAAATGTCCTTGAAAATCGCGCAAATCAAGCCAGTTGATCAGCAAATAGTCTTAGACATCGTCAAACAGTTCTGGGGTGATGGATCGATTGTCGTCCACGGCAAAGTCTTTCACACACCAGATCTGCAGGGTTTGAAAGCCGTTTTGGACGGCACAATCCGTGGGATCTTGCATTACCACATCAGCGGTAAAACTTATGAAATCATAACCTTAGCCAGCCTTTCGCCGGGTGAGGGCATTGGCTCAAGCTTGCTTGATGCGGTAGAATCCCTGGCTGCATCACACCAATGCAGTAAGCTCAGCGTGACAACGACCAACGATAACCTGCACGCCCTAGGCTTCTATCAACGGCGAGGGTTTCATTTGGTCAGACTTCACCCAGGTCAGGTTGAAAAATCAAGACGGATTAAGCCCGGTATTCCCCTGGTCGGTGAAAACGAAATCCCCTTGCGAGATGAGCTGGTGCTTGAAAAGCACATTCTGTCCACTCGGTCATTGGACTAATTCAAGGCAGATATGAATAGACACCTTGTTAATCTTTTAATCACCTCAGTGATCATCCTGTTTATATCAGCCTGTGCTCCCATCAGCCCGTCTGAACCTGAACCACTGGATTCACAACCTGCTATTTCACCCACCAGCACCGAGATGGTTGTCACACCCACGGCGTCTTACACGCCAATCCCAACCCAAGCTCCTACCCTGCCACTTTCTGCACTCGAAGGCCCAGTTTTATTGATCCAAACCGGGTTCTATGAGTACCATTACCTCAGCCCCAAAATCCAGGTGCACATTCCGGTGGAACTCCCTATCACTGATCCCCAATTTCGCCTGGGCGCAAACCTCTCACCCAGCGGAGACCTGATGTTTTTCCCACAGGGAGATGACAACGGGTTGATCCTCGATATCAGAACAGGCGAGGTCGTTCACACCTACGATTTTTCTAGCCCAGCTTTGTTTGACCCGGCGCAGGCGGTCATCGAGGCACAACCATTGATGACAGACCTGGATTTAACCGAGGCGGCCCTGTTGGATGCAGTCAAACAAGCGCACCAATCGTCGATTGAACAATTACGCTGGTTTCGAGATGACGGCTATCATTTATCTGTCCATGATTCAAGTGAGACCAGCACCGCCCTCTTTTTAGATGATCACCACACCGGGGTTCGCCTACAATTGGAGAATGAGCCCGGTTTCGTTGCGGAATTCAGAGTCGGGCCTGACAGGAATCAAATCTTGCTGAAAAAAGCCATGGTCTTTCAACCAGGTGCCTTTCGTGACGACAGCTATTACATTATTAATTTAGAAGATCAAACCACCCAAGCTGTTCAACTTCCTGAAGATGTTCAAAACCCATCAGTTGCCTGGTTTTCCGAACACACGCTCAGTGTGATTCATCAAACATTCATGGTCGGTGGAACTGGTTATTCGCTGATTGACACCCGCACCATGGAAGCCTCTCAAATCATCCCAGGTGAGTTCTCAAGTCTTCGCCGTGTTGGTTCACATTTATTCGTCATCCGACAGGATCATCAAACCGCACAGACCACATTCGAGCTGCTAACCTTTGAAGGTGAGCCAATCGCGTCCCAAATAATAGAAAGCCGGTGTTTCTTCCAATATGCTGTTCTAAACCACATTATCATTCAATGTGATCTTGAGAGCATTGTCCTGGATCAAGAATTGATCATAGCGCCTTTTTTCGATTCCATACTTTCACTAACGCCAGCACCAGATGGAAGTATGTTTGTCATGATCAACCGATCAGACGATTCATTTCTTTTAGACCCAAATCTAAACGTCCAATATGAGTTACCCCTTACAGAAACACCTGTAGAAATCCGTTGGCTGCCCGATTCATCTGGTTTCTTGTATCGCACACATGGCAGATTGTATTACTATGACGTCACCAGCCAATCGAGCCATTTGCTTTTTGAATCAGACATTTTTAGCGATTACATTAACATAAATGCCGTGTGGATCAATATGGAATAAATTTCCCCATCAAAAACCAATCCAGTCATAAAATCTAAATTCAAAATCAATAAACCAATTATTCAATCGTCTGGACAATTCGGCTGATTTGCCTTATGACAACCAGATAGACAAATACCTTTTCCGGCTTTTCCTGAGTAACACAATAACTTAACATACCTCTTCTCTCCTTTTGGGCACCATTGACTCCGGCAAGGGGATCAACCAGGGATAGGTCTGTTACACCTGAACAAAGGTATTGTTGATGTTTCCAAGCACTTTGCAGTTGCTCACAAACCTTATCCACGGGATTTGCCGGTTATTGTATAATAAAGGTAGCAGTCAAAACCACACCAGTGGGATCAATGCTTTACGTGAACTTCAATCATTATTGCTGCTCACCATGATGCGAGGTATCGATGAAAATTCTAATCTTAGGTGGTAAACGGTTTTTGGGCAAAGCCCTGGTTGAATTATTGCTCCAAGCAGGCCACACGCCAACTCTTTTCAACCGTGGACGGACAAACCCTGAGCTTTTTCCAAAAGTAAAAACGCTGATTGGTGACAGGGATGGGGGGCTTGACGCTCTTAAACGTCGAAAATGGGATGCCGTCATTGATACCAGCGGGTATGTGCCCCGAATCACCAGGCAATCAGCAGAGTTCCTGTCAGGAAAATGCGGACAATATGTCTTCATCTCCTCTGTTTCTGTCTATAAGGATTTCAGGACACCCGACATAACCGAATCTTATCCACTTGCAGAGCTGGACGATCACACGACGGAAGATCACACAGGGGAAGCGTATGGCCCCCTTAAAGCGCTCTGCGAATATGAGATCCAACAAGGTTTTGATGGCAAAGTACTGGTACTCCGACCTGGATTAATTGTTGGCCCAGATGACCCAACAGATCGTTTCACCTATTGGCCTTGGCGGGTCTCCCTGGGTGGCCAGGTATTGGCGCCATCTCCCCCAAGTGCGAACCTCCAATTCATCGATGTCCGTGACTTAGCCGCCTTTATCATCAACCAGGTTGAAGCAAACAGCGAAGGTGTCTTCAATGTCACAGGGCCTCGAAAACCTGCCACGTTTGGTTCATTGCTCGTTGCCTGCCGGGAAGCAGCCTTATCTGAAGCCAGCTTTGTCTGGGTTGATGAAACCTTCCTATTGAATTCGGGCGTTATGCCATGGCGTGACCTGCCCCTGTGGGTACCATCAAATGATCCTGCATTTACTGGTTTTTATAATATCAATAATAACAAAGCCCAAAAAGCCGGTCTCATCTTCAGGCCGCTCTCTCAAACCATCAGTGAGACCTTGGATTGGTTAAAAACCCAGCCAGAAAGATTGAATTTAAAAGTGGGTATGGATATCGCTACAGAAACCAAGCTGCTCTTGAGATACCAGAAAGAAAAAACGACCTGACCATCAAGGGCGGAGTTCAAGTCTTAACGATAAGATTCCCAATGGACTCGTTTAGCATCATACTGCGTACGAGGCTCTTTCTTACCATTTGCTGGATAACCAACATAGATCACATTTAACGGAGTCACGTGTTCGGGTAACAATAGAATCTCTGATATCCGTTTTTTATAGACAAAGATTGGATGGACGCCCAGCCAGACGGTTCCCAACCCCAAGCCAACAGCAGACAACATGATATTCTGGGTGGCAGCGCTGCAATCCTGGACCCAAAACCGCTCCGCCATCGGGTGTTTAAAGAAGGAAGTATTCCCACAGACAGCAATCGCCATCGGCGCATTGAATTTTCCAAACATCAAGGCAGATCGAATCTTATCCATCGTCTCGCGGTTCGTAATCACCACGAATTCCCAGGGCTTGATATTCATTGCTGATGGAGCAGCCATCCCAGCTTTGAGCAGCAGTTCGATTTTTTCTTTTTCAACGGGTTTTTCCTGATACTTTCGGATGCTCCGCCGGGCATAAATGATATCTTGAATGGTCATGGTGCCTTTCTAATGACAAGGGAAAACCTTGTCAGGTTTATAATTTTAAATGGTGAATTGAATTATATTCGTGTCTAATGGTGATTGGGTGTTCAGCCGCTGGAAGACTCGATCACCCGCTGAAACAGGGCTTGTAACCCCTCGCCTAAAGCAGCAGGATCTTCTAGCATGGGCATATGACCAACGTTGGGGAGTCCTAAAAATTGCCCCTGCGGCAAAGCTTCCGCCATCAACTGGGCTTCATCATAATTGGTAATTTGGTCATCTTCTCCTGCTGCCACGATTGCCGGCACATCAACTTCTGGTAGAAATGCTGTTCGATCGGGTCGCAGCGCCATACCTTCTAATGCACCGATTAAGCCCATCGGTTTTGTTTTGCTGATTAATTGGTGTGACTTCTTGATCACAACAGGATCACGCGAAAGCTTTGGTGCCAGGCTTTCAGCCAGCGCGATTGCGCCCTGCTCTTTTATTTTTTTAATCAGATCATACCGCCCGGTACGTTTTTCTTCCGAGTCGGCATAAGCATTCGTTGTGATCAGTCCCAATCCTGCCAGCATTTGAGGAAATTGACTGGCAAACGCCAGGGCAACATACCCACCCATGGAATGACCACAAACAATCGCCTTCGAAATATCCAGTATCTCCAGGAGTTCTGCCAGGTTTTCAGCCATCAACGACATCGGGTAAGGCCCTTGTGGAGCATCACTTTCACCATGCCCCAGCATATCAGGCATGATCACCTCGAAATCACTCAGGTGCCCCGACACCAATGGGTGCCATATTGTGCGATCCAAGCCCAATCCATGAATCAATACAATCGGGGGTACCGCCTGTTGATTGTGAGTCTCCATATAACCCATAAGATCAAAACCAAATTGGCAACTGTTTATTGTAATTTTCATTTTACATCTCCATGCGATGATTTCTTAGATATTTGCCTTCGAATAAAGCTGTGTGCCTCATCCCTGCTGGTGATCGTACCGCTGGCTTGTTCTTCTGCAAGTTGAGCCAACAAAAACCCAATCTGCTTCCCAGGTTCCAATCCATAATGCTGTTGAAGGTCATGACCATCCAGCAAAAGCGCTGGCTTTATCATTGTTTCATAATGATCAAACCAGGCAGAGAACAAGACCCTCACAACAGATACAGCATCCGCCCATCGCTTAGGATCCAGGGTTTCACCAAATGTCGCTAGTGTATCCGCCAGCATGTGCAGGGCAACCGCCACACCGACTTCGCCAGTCTCTCTAAAAAATCGGTAAGTTTGCCGCCGGTTGGGAAGCGTACCATTGTTTACCAGGGGCAGCAGGTCCATATGATGACGAACCAACTTTTGCACCCAATCGGATTCAGCATTGCTCAATTGAAGGCGCCGGGCCATGTCCCAGGCCACCTCTGCCCCAACCAGGGCATGCTGATTTGGGTAAAATTGCTTACCAACGCCATCCTTATGTGTTAGCCGCTTACCCACATCGTGCAGCAAAGCCCCAAAATAAGCCAGTTCAGCCTTTGTTCGACCAGGTGTAACCATCGTGTTAAAAAACTCGCGAGTATCATCCAAAAAAGGATCGAGATCATTCAACACGTCTCTCAAAACCCAGTTTATCCCACCGTCATATTTCCATCCCGCAGTTAGCAAACGCAAAAGGTGATGATAATGTGCCACCGTCTGAATTGTGTGATCAATTAAGCTCAATTGATGCGGCGGTGCCGCTGGTATCGATTCTAGTTCTACCAATGGCGGAAGCAGAGTATCAAACACCCGGAAGCGCCGACAGTATTGCAAACCTTTGCCAGGGTCAGGACCTGCGAGAAGACGAAAGAACTCATCACGCTGGCGTTCATAGGATGTCTTTGGTAATTGGACAGCCGCTTTCTGCATGGCAGCTTCCAGGCCGGGTGCAAACTTAAAATCAAATTGGACAGCGAGGCGTGCCCCTCGCAGGACACGTACGGGATCATCTAACAAGGCGTGGTCACTGCATGCTCGCAGCAATCCTTGCTCCAGGTCTGCCATACCACCCAATGGGTCAATCACCTGGGTGAGATCATCCACAAGAATTGCCATGGCATTGATGGTGAAATCGCGATGGTACAAATCTTCTTCAAGACTGCTGCCGGTAAATTGTACAAAATCAAGGGGAAACAATTTGCCGCGTGGATCATAATAGACCACCCGGGCGGTGTGCCTTTTATCGTCAAGCACGAAGAAACCAACTCGCAATCGTCTTGCCAATCTTTTTGCCAGGTCAGTCGGGTTCTCAGCGAGTAGAAAATCAAGATCGTGCAGGTCGCGGTTTAATATCAGGTCTCTTACCGCACCCCCAACGATATACAGCGCTTGGCCTGGATCAAGCTCAGCTCGAATGAGGTTTAGCAGGTCAATCAGACCAGGATCAAACATCAGCCTCATATTTTTCCAGATCCACAACGCCGATAAAGGGCAGGTTGCGGTAATACTCATCCATATCCAACCCGTATCCAAACACAAACTTGTCAGGAATTACAAAACCACAATACTTAATCGGTATTTCCACTTCACGCCTGGAAGCTTTATTTAGCAAGGTGCAAACCTCCAAACTCGCTGGCTGGCGGGTTTGCAATAATTCGATGACGGACGCAAGGGTGTTGCCGCTATCAATAATATCTTCAACAATCAACACATGCTTTCCTGCAATACTGGTTGTCAGGTCTAATGTAATACGCACTTGCCCCTCTGAACTGCGCGACCCAATCCCGTATGAGGAAACGCCCATGAAGTCAATCGCCACCAGGGGTTCAACATGCCGGATCAGATCTGTTAAGAACATCACACCACCCCTGAGGATACAGATTGCCAGGATTTTTTTGCCAGCATAATCCCGACTGATTTCTTCACCCAGTTCCTGTACGCGGGCTTTTAGTTCATCTTCATGGATCAAAATCTCAGCTAAAAAAGAATGATAGTCTTCCATAAGCCTCCTGTTGGATCAATCCCTCGGTACTTGATGATGCATTCGACAGCGAGCCTCATACATTTCGGTTGCGCCAATCACAACAATGGGTTCATTGTAATGAGCCGGATTACCATCAACTAACCGTTGTGTACGGCAGGCGGATTCACCACAAACCATACAGATCGCGTGCAGTTTATCAACGATTTCAGCCCGGGCAATCAGATTTGGCATACAACCAAAAGGCTCGCCACGAAAATCCATATCCAAACCGGTCACAATCACCCGTAAACCTTTTTCAGCCAATTGCTCAACAACATCAACAATACCTTCATCAAAAAATTGCACTTCGTCAATTCCCACCACTGTGGTGTCTTCTTTTAACAAATGAATGATTGCCTGAGATTGATCTACAGGCTCAGCATCCACATCAATGCCAGAATGGGACGTGATCTTGGCGTGGTTATAACGGTTGTCAATAATGGGTTTAAAAACTTGCACCTGCTGTTTGGCTATCCTTGCCCGTCGCAACCGACGGATTAATTCCTCAGTCTTTCCACAAAACATAGAACCACAGATAACTTCAACCGATCCAACTAAATGTTTCATAAATGACTCCATAAGATTAAAAAATGACAGGCAGATGATGGTGCATCTGCCTGTTAAGTTTACCGGATTTTTTAGATCTGATATTAAATTATACGGTGATTTCTTCAGCTGCTTCAGGGATTTTATAGCCCATTTGCCGCAAGGTTTTCTTGAGATCAATTAATGATTTCCGTCCAAAACCGCTGACATCCAGCATCGCCTGTTCGCCGCCTTCAAGCCGTTCAAGGATCAAGCCGATCGTCGTCAGGCCAGCTTCCTCGAGGACATTCTCCACACGGGTACCCAGGTTGAGGTCTGCGATCGGGCGGTCCATGGAAACCTTGCCTTCTTCCCTGGCTTTCTGATCTTCAATGTAATCATGTCGAACTTGCAGCCGTTTGTAGAAGCGGTCAACCTGTCCCTCACGGTCCAAAATACGCTGCTGTTGACCGGTGTAGAAGGGGTGGCAGTTTGAACAAACTTCTGTACGAATTTCTGCTTTGGTCGAGCCAGTCGTCCAGGTCTCGCCGCAGGAGCCGCAGATGACCGTCGCCTCAGGAAAATATTCGGGGTGGATTTCTTTTTTCATAATTCGCTACTATCCTTTCTTTTCAACCAGCGTTATTCATCTTCAGGGATGGTAACGACATGAACTTTTTTACGCCCACCTGGCATCGTCTCAAAGTGCACAAGACCTTCTTTGGTAGCAAACAAGGTGTGATCTTTGCCCATGCCAACATTCCATCCGGGATGCACCTTGGTGCCCCGTTGACGAACGAGGATATTTCCACTGAGAACGTACTCACCACCAAATTTTTTAATGCCGAGTCGCTTCGATTTGCTGTCTCGGTTATTACGCGATGAGCCGCCGCCTTTTTTATGTGCCATATCACTTACTCCATTTCAATCGATTCGATCAGCAAGCGAGTGTACTGCTGACGATGTCCGGATTTTACCCGATAACGTTGTTTCGGGCGATACTTAAATACCAGGATCTT